>JAJFMK010000260.1 GCA_021772215.1 Chlamydiota bacterium
TATTCCCTTCCGTTAGGGCCATTTTTATAAAGAGCAGCAAAAGGTACATCTCGCATTGTGGCATCGGTGATGATAGTTAACCTCTCGCCGTCAAGCCACTCCTCTATAGGGGTAATCAGTGATTGGTAGCATTTTTCTAAATCTTCTGAAAGTTGAGTGCTTTCGCCTGGCTCCTTCTCCTTTTTAAAACTGCTTTTCAATTTAAAGGAGAGGCCTCTGGATTCGGGAAGATAATTGTCTATTAACGACTGCCGAGATGCCTCTCCACCTGAAGAAGGTAGAGCTTTGGTTTTAAAGTCCTCGGAAAGCTCAATTTTCTTGCCGTGCATCTCATTTTCTTTTACGACCCAGACATGGACTTTGCTGTTAACCAATCTGGAAAAATAGACAAAGGAAGTTTTTTCTCTTTTAGCAATTGCTCGCATCTTCTCAAGCGTGATACTTCCCCTTGCTTCCATAGAAAGTTGCATTCGATTGCAATAGAGGTCAAAAAGTGCTCGAGCTCGTTCCTTTTCGCAAATTGCAAGTGCTTTTTCTATTTTGTCTGTAGTAAAGTAATTATATTGAAGTAAGCGATAGGGTTTTGATTGCTCTTCAAAGATAGAAATTTTCCACTCATCATGTTCTAAGTTTGCTTGGATTTCTGAGTAGATTTTGATCGATTGAATGAGGGCTTTTTCCGATTTCGAGTATTTTTTATCCTCAAAATAGGTGTATCCGAGGTGATAATTGGCTGCTGCTTCACCCGATCGGTCTCTTGTATTGGTTGTAATTGTCAGGTGTTTATTGTGATATTTGATCGCTTCTTGGTATTTCCCTAAAGAGTGGTAGGCTTTGCCGAGACCACTGTAGGCAACCCCCTCCCCCTCCTGGTTCTTTGCATTGATTGCGATTTTCAGGCCTTCCTCGAAGTGTCGGATTGCTTCTTGGTGATCCCCTTGAGAAAGGTAGGTTTTCCCGAGGTGGATCCTGGCACTGCTCTCGTTCGTTTGATTTTTTGACTCCACTGCGATTTCCAGGAGTTTTTCATGACATTCGATTGCTTCTTTGTACTTGCCAAGATTGTCGTGTGCAATTCCAAGGTTGCCATATGCGATTCCTTCCTCGGCTCTGTCCTTTAGTTCCATTGCAATTGTCAGGTGTTTTTTATTCTGTTCAATTGATTTTTCGTCGTTTCCAAGAGAACGGTGGGTGATACCTAGGTTTCGATAGGCAATTCCTTCGCCCAACCGGTCCTTTACTTCGAGTGAGATTTTCAGGCCCATTTCGTGGTATTGGATTGCTCTTGAGTACTCCCCAAGGAATTGGTAGGCGGTTCCGAGGTTCCGGAAACAATTTCCAACGCTTTTTTTGTCTTCCAAAAATATGCTGATAAAAAGTGCTTTAACAAACCAATCTGCAGCTTGGGGCAAGTATGAGTCTTGGTGGGCCTGCTTCCCATTTTTGGTGAGTTTATTTCCAAATTCTATCAAATCCTCCCTAGTTCGGCAGTTTAGTCTATTATCTTCTATAAAATTTGAGGGAATAATTTTTTGAAGAGATGCTTTTTCTTCCTCCCAATTGACAATTGTTTTCGTAGTGTCGTCGCTTTCAACTATATCTCTAACAGAGCTCCAACTTGCACCTAAAGAGGGAACTAACCAAACTATGCACTTTTTCCCCAGCGTGTGCAGTACTGGTGATAACTGTGTAACTTTGATGTAAGTTAAAAGGGCCGGACTAGTGATTGATTGGCCTTCTCCTTTGTAAATATGAGAAGGAAGAATTTCACTTAATTGCTTTCCTTCTAGGTCTTTTACGATGCCCTTAGTAATTGTCTCTTTGGAGCCCCAAAGCTCTAAAATTACCTGTTTGTTGTTTCTTTGGGTAGTATAGCTGGATATTAGGAAAGGTTCTGATCCTGCTCCGTAAATTGAACTTGTCATGCTTTTCTCCTACTTTCCGATTAAAAAGAAGGCGCCCCAAAGGTGTGGCTTCTCTGAGTGGGCAAGCCTTTGTTTAAGCATTGCATATCTTAGGGCTTCTGCCTTTTTCATCCCTTTATCGAGGAGGTTTGTGTAGAAATCTGAGACAATTTCTTGGGTGATATGGTCATCAATATTCCAGTGAGTAGCAATGACAGAGGGAACGCCGGCTCCTAGAAAGGCCCGGGAGAGACCAATCACTCCTTCACGTCTTTCGGCGCCTTTGCCGGTTTGGCAAGCACTTAAGAATACTAAGTTTGCTTTCAAGTCGAGCTGTTGGATCTCATCGGCAAAGAGCATCTCTTTTTCTCCATTTCCGTTAGTAAGGCAAAGGCCTCCTTCAAATACTGAGTCTCGGCTGATTCGAGCATCTGCTGACCCATGGCAGGCAAAATGGAGGATTGAGGTATTTGAGGCTGCTTGCTTGACAGCTTCAATTGTGGCTTTTTCTTCAAAGAGGTTCTTTGAGTTGGGGATTCTCTGTGCCAATGCTTTACCCTCGCTTTTTGCTCCAGGAAGTCTATTTTCTTTAATGGCAGGGTCGGCCACAATTAGTGCTGATCCATCACTTAGGGGTTTTAGCTCATGGAGAAGATCAAAGATTCGAACAGAGGGAGTTATCGAAATGGTGTATTTGTCGATGAGATATTCCCTTCCGTTAGGGCCATTTTTATAAAGAGCAGCAAAAGGTACATCTCGCATTGTGGCATCGGTGATGATAGTTAACCTCTCGCCGTCAAGCCACTCCTCTATAGGGGTAATCAGTGATTGGTAGCATTTTTCTAAA
>JAJFMK010000027.1 GCA_021772215.1 Chlamydiota bacterium
GAGCTAATTGATATAGCTCATTTAAGGGGTCTCTACTGCTCTTTGCATTTTTTTGAAGTAGACATGCAAAGTTGGCTACTCCCTCATTTATAGGAGAGAGTCCTGCATAGCCTCCCTTAAAAGAAAACATCTCTAGCTGATCGACCTCTAAGCCTTTCAGATGTCCTTTAATACCGATGTATCGAGGTGTTCCAGCTCCAAAAAAGCGTCCGCTACTTACTATCAAGTTAGAGTAAGTGTGGGTTTCTCCATTTTCCAAATGGATTGTTTTCGGTTCAATCTTACTCACCCGACAGTTTGTGAAAATATGCGCACCCTTTTTTTGGGCACGTTCGGCTAAAAGAAGATCAAAATCAAATCGAGCCTGACTAAAAGCTGGTTTTGAGAGCGAAAATTGCAACGAATTGTTGCCATTGATTATTGAGATCTTCTTAATCGCTACCGAGGGTAGGACCCCCCACTCTTCTAATATATGGGCAGATTCGGGGGAGAAGAACTCTCCACAAATTTTATGGGAAGGGTATCGGGAAGCTTCTATTAACGTCGCTTTAACGCCTAGGTCTGCCAAGCGATTTAAAGCGCTTAACCCAGCAACGCCTCCTCCAATAATTACCGTTTTCAAGGCGCCTCTATGGTTACAATCCAGCGAAATGGGAAGTGCCAGGTGATCTCGCCTTGAATACCTATCTCGGCCAGGTATCGAAGCCAGTCATCTCGAATAAATGCTCTTTTTACTGAGAGAGATCCATCATGTGTAATCAACCTATTCTTAAAGAGAATAGGGGCCGTCAGCTGAAAGAATCCCCAAGCAATAGGGTGTCTATGAAGATCGTTGATAATCACCTTTTTCTTAGCAATTAGCAGGCACTGCTTAAGAAAGGCTATGAGCTCCAGATCATTGAGATGGTGGCAGACAAGTGTAGTGACGACAATGTCATACGTTTTAGGGGGAATATCGTTTAGATGGCAGTAGTCAAACTCAACATTTCTTTGCTGATTGCTCTTTATGGCATACTCAATTGCAGGTAAAGAGATGTCAATACCGCGGACAGTGCTCTTTTTATATGCTTCCCCGAGCTTTTGAGTAAAACCTCCACCACCACAGCCTACATCTAATATTGAGGATGGTGAAAAAGATAACTTTTTCAAAGCAGTTAAGGTAGCTCTATCGCCTCCCAAGAATGCGCCCACTCTATTGAGCTGATCTAGGCAATCAATATACTCCTCTTCTGTATAGTAAGGAGGACCTAAATCGATTAACTCTAATTCTTCAGAACGTTTCGAAAAAAACAGGTTTATCTCCTTAATGAGCCACTGAGTAACTCAGGTGCAGCCGATTTTTTGATGATTTTGCTTCAAGTTGTTGAATTTTGTAAGTTTGTATACTGTTGACAGTAGGAGATTTACAAAGTTCAAGAAATTGGAGTGAAAGGGCAAGAAAGCGGCTTATGCGAATTGTTCGGTCGATCCCTAAGGACTTAATATTCTACCAACTCCATATTGCGATTTCCTGAAACGCTTGCTGCTTCGCTGTTCCCAACATTTAATCTAATCATCTCCAGAATAACACCGCCTTTTCCGAGGACATATACTGTATACAAATCGGTATCTATTTCTTTAGGATTTGCCTTACTGTAAAGCTGATTTTCCCTTTCATCATACTCAAGCCAATTCGGTAAGAGTTTACCCCCAGGAATTGATCTGCTAGGTGTCAACGAATCTACAAAGGAATTTTCTGCAGACGTCTTTTTATCTGTGTATGCTTGTACTAGTCTAATACTTTCTCTATCCACATTAAGCTTGTAAGTGAATGATTTGCCAATTTCAACATCTATTGTTCCTTTGTCGTAATTGCTTTTGTTGAAAGGATTTAGAAATATTCCTCTGTTCCTATATGAAGCAAGACCAATAGCTGCAGCGCTCCCAAGGGGTCCTGCAACAAACAAGAGTAGCTCTTCATTGGAAGTTCCCTGCACGCTAAGATCAAAGAAGGAACAGGTTTCTAGATCATTGTCTGTCGCACAAACTTTTAGTGGAATCGTTTTATCACGGAAAGCGCCTGTATCACTGCGCCCAGGCTTGCCTTCTAACACACGAGCGTCTGCATCAAAGGTGAGCCATTTAGGTAAGGGACGATCATTTGCTTTTTTGGCTGTTAATGATAATGCGTCACCATTCGAATCAGAAAAAGTATCTTCTGGAATAACAGTGCGAAATTTCTGATTCACCTCGGCCACTTGGTTAGAAAGGGGGTTGGTAACTTGAGGCCCTACATTGGGCCCTATAGTTAAGGTTATTGACCCCTGTGCGGGGGATTGAAAGCCATCATCTGCTGTGACAAGGATGAAATATCTTCCCTCTGCACCGCTCGGAGGCGTTCCAGTAATTGTCAAGTTTGAGGGATCAAATGTTAGCCAGTACGGGAGGTTTGAGCCATCTCCAAGAGTTACAGAGTAAGTTATAGGGCCCAGAGGCTCGGTGATCATGTTTGGGGGCAATTCATAGCTAAAGTCTCCTCCTGTTCTTGCATTTGCATTTGCAAAAGTGTCTACAACAGCCAATTCAAAAGATGTAACGGCACGACCAGGCGATATTCCGTCAAAAGCCTCTACGATGATATCGTATATTCTTGCATCATTCGACTGAGTGATGCCTGTGAATATTCCACTAGGGGAAAAACTCAACCAAGGGGGCAAGCTTGATGTCCCGTTTAGAAAAGAAGTATAGGCCACGAGGTCACCGTTTGGATCGTTAAAAACGCCTTGGTCAATAAAAAAAGTGAACGAGGAACCTACTGACACAGATTTAGAGGGAATTGGATTGACAAAGCGAGGGGGACCTTCAACACGCAATTGAAAGGTATCTGAGGCACTAAAATCGGCAGGATCTTTTGCTGTGACTCTAATTTGTAAGTTATCTGCATCAGCTTCTATTGGTGTTCCATAAAATGCCCATTCGCCAACATCAACAATTTGTAGACCAGAAGCAATGTCGACTATATACGCGTTATTCTCCGAAACTATCAAGTCGCTAGGGACGATAGAATTTTCATAGGAACCAATTATTGAAGGGGAAGAGCTGTTTGTGACATCGATGATATAAAAACCGGAGTTGAAATTTGAAATATAAGCGATAGTTCCAATCACATAGATTTTGCTAGCACCACCAAGACTATAAGATCCTAAAAGAAACGGAGCAGAAGGAGTTGAGACTTCGATAATTTCCAAGTTGGAGTTTCCCCAAGTCACGTACGCAATATCACCTTTGGCAAATACGTGCCGGGGAAAATCAGGTAAGTTGTGTTGCCCTATAAGTGATGGACTATTCGGGTCTGAAACATCGAGCAATAGCAATTCGTTTGTCAAAATATATGCTGTATTCCCAACAAGAGTAAAATCTCTTAAAGTTTGTGGAAGGGAATATGAACTCATAAAAATTGGATTACTAGAGTTAGAAACATTAACAATTTCAAAACTAGAAGAACCAACAGCGATGTAGGCAATATTATCTTGTACTGATACATATTTTACTGAAGATGGATTATAATCACTAATTAAGAATGGGTTACTGGGATTGGAGATGTCAATAATCTGTAATCCAGTACTTAGGCTGGCGAGGTAAGCTTTAGTTCCTTCAATTGCAATGTCGGATCCAAGATATACTCCTGAGCTTAGTGTCCCAATTAGAGTTGGACTATTTGAGTCAGAAACATCAAAGATTCTCAGCCCAGAACCATACTCAGCAATGTATGCCAGGTTACCGGAAATTGACATTGAGGTCGCAAACAGTCCACTATAGCTTCCTTTAAGAAAGGGTCGTAGCGAAAAAGATAGCCACTGTGGGAGGGCATTTCCGTCGCTAACTGAGGCAAAAAGGTTCATTGTATCTTCATCTAAATCGCGAAAGTTGGAAGTTACAACTATAGAGTGATCATAGGGATGATTCGTGAACGTAGATTGATCAGGTATCAAAGAGACAATACTTGGTGGACGGCTAACATACAGGTCAAATGAATCTACGTGTTGCTTGTTTATGGATAAGGTAATTGTGTAAACCCCTATATCACCCTCGGAAGCGCTAGCGTATAAATTCAAGTTGTGCGGGGATAAATTTAAAGTACGAAAGCCATTCCCCCCTGACACATATGCAATGCCACTATCTACAGCGATACTAAAGGAATTCCCTCCTGAAACGTAATATGCTCCCATTAGAGTAGGGGCGTTAGGGGTGGAGAGATCGATGACTTGCACGGAGTTAAGAGAACCAGTTATATAGGCAAGATTTCCAGATACAGTAAGGTCCTGAATAGAAAAGGATGTTTCGAAATAACCGATAGAAGAGGGACTGTTTGGATCTGAAACGTCGATGATTTGTAAGCTGTCTGGAAAAGTCTCAGTAATATAGGCAAAACCTTCAGAAACAACAATTTTTTGAGCCAATCCTAAAGTATTATAAGAACCTTCTAGGGTAGGGTTCACTGGATTTGAAACATTAATAATTTGCAAACCTTGATTAGACTCAACCACATAGGCTAGATTTTCTAAAACCGTAACATCGTAGGCTTGACCTGCTGTGTTGTAAGAGCCAAGAAAGGAGGGAATGGTAGGGTTTGCAACATCGATAATCTGCAAACCTCCATTTTCATCAGCCACATAGGCAACATCATTAACGGTAGCAACAGAGAGCGCTCTACCAGGGGTATTATGAGAGCCGATGAGAGAAGGGACACATGGGTTAGAAATATTAATGATTTGTAGACCTGACAAACCATCCGCAATATAAGCCTTGTTTTCAATAATGAAAAGGCCGTACGCATTACCTGGAGTATTAAAAATATTACAAATTGCTAGGTTGCTTGGGTCTGAAGCATTGACAACCATTAAGCCTGTAGAAGCGTGGATAAGAAATGCTGTTGTTCCAACAACGGCAACTTTTTTAGCTCCCGAAGAGCTAAACTCTTCAAGAGTTCCAATTGTCTGAAATTCTATCCATGAGGGAAGTATGGGGTTATCTGCAAGGTTTGCAATGATCGGTCCTAATTCAGCTGTGGTGTTGCAGGTTAATGTTTGTAGAAAGGTGAATTCTTCTCCAGGACGTATTGAATGATCCGGTATTGGTGAGTTGATTGAGCAGGGTGCGAGGCCAGCCCGTTTGGCTAGACCCTTTGGTAGATTAGGAACTGGGGAGGCTTCTGAGCCAATTATTTGTGTTGCGAGCGATGTCACAGCAAGACTTGTGCAAAAAAGGGCAGTACTTCGGATGAATTGACCAGCTGAAAAAGAGAGATTTTTAGTTCTTCGGTTTTGGGCTTTTTCACTTTCGAATCCTTGATCAGAAAACGACGTGTTTGCACAGCCCTGTGAATAAGATAGCTTTGTCATTAATTCTCCTATGGATATTTGATGGAATAGTAACATATTTTTCAACAACTAAGAAGAATAAATATTTAGCAAGCGCTGCCGAAATGCCCAGAATCTTTTAAGGAGTCACTGAACAATTAGGGTGCAGCCGATTTTTCGATGATTTTGCCTCAAGTTGTTGAATTTTGTAAGTTTGCATACTGTTGATAGTAGGAGACTTGCAAAATTTGGAAAATTGAAGTGAAAGCTCGGAAAAGCGGCCCACGGGTATTAATCAGTGTCTCCTTAAAAGAATTCCTTCCATTGCCAATCCAGGCCCAAAACCAAGTCCAAGAGCCCACTGTGAGCGCTTTTTTAATAGTCTTTGCAAAACGAATAGAAAAGTGGCGCTAGACATGTTTCCATTCTCTCTTAAGGTCTGCCAGGAGGCGTCAGTTTGCCAGGGAAGAAGAGAGCACGCCTTTTCAATGGCTTGTAAGATATCCTTGCCCCCTGGATGGATGGCCCAATCACACTCTTCGAATATGTTTCTTTCATGAACAATGCTCTTCACAAAGGAAATGATATTCTTCTTTATTATCACAGGTACTTTTAATGAGAGCTTCATAGCATAACCACTTTCAGCAACGTCCCATGACATGAGTTTCTGCGTATTTTCAAGAAGAAATGAGGACTGTTCCATGATTTCCCAGAGATAATTATCCCTCTTTCTTCCTATTACACAGGCAGCAGACCCATCTGCAAAGAGAGCATTTGCTAAAAGAGAATCAGATGATAGGTCTACTTGTCCATGTAAAGAACAGAGCTCTGTGCAGACAAGTAAAACATAGTGGCTAGCGTCTTCCCTAGCGATGGATCTGGCAACTGCAAGTGCGTTAAAAGCTGCGCAGCATCCCATGAAATTGATAGCTGTACGTCGAACATTCGGACGAAGAGCCAATTCTTGAATGATAAAGCACTCCAACCCTGGAGCCATCATGCCGGTACAGGAGACGGAGATAATATGTGTGATCTTTTCAGGGGCCTCTCCCCATTGATCTAGAGCCTTTTTTGCTGCCTCAATAGCTAACTTTGGTGCCTGCTCTTTATAGATATCGTTCCTTTCATTGGGAGTTGGTTCAGAAAAGAGTAGGTCAAAGTTCTCCATTACAGAGCGTCTGGTAGAGATCGCAGAGTTCTTATACAACTTCTTGAGCTGTTCTTGACGCTCTGAAGAAAGCTCTAACTCTTGAGTGAGGCGATCAACAATCTGCTCTTGTTGGAAGCAGTACTTAGGGCTAGCTGTTGCTAGCGATAGAATGTAAGCCATAGCCCTCAGAAATTAATTAATTTTTTCCGCTATCCAATAGAACGGGTGATCACTTTTTCTAAAAAGCTCTCATTCGATATCTGGAAGAGGTTCATTGTGAGTATCGTAGCGACATCTCCCTTTAAGCGTCAACAGGTTGCTGAGAGGTTGTATATTTAACTTTCTGATTATTAACGACATAATATATGTCAATCGCTTGAAGAAATTAATCAAAAAATGTGTTATAATATAACTATCGGGAGAGGTGGTTTTATGAATAATATTTCAGGAGTCGGTGGCTCATCTGAGATTCCAGATTTTGGGCCTCTTAGTCCAGTAAAACAGGGTTCTCAAAATGAGCCGGAAAGTAGTGTAGCTGGCGCTCCTCCATCTAAAGAGGAGCAGGAAGTTCCAGCGAACCTTCCAGTGATCCCATTTCCATGGATAACGCATGTTCCTCAAGATCAGCTTTTAGAAGATTTGGCTAAGCTAGGCATGTTGATGGGGATGGATAAAGGCCCAGATGCCGGGTCAGCGTTAATGATGCAGCAGGCTATTGAGAGTCGTCTAAAGGGAATAATCACTAGCAACATGGTAAAGTCAGCGCAGGCAAGCGCAGAGATGGGAGCTAAAAATTCGGCAGAGCAGCGCAAAGAGGATATGCGCCTTGAACAGATCCGCACAGGGGTTCAGCATATGGATCGCGGCTCTGAGATGGCTAAAGGAAAGGGCCCTGGCGGCGTTGCAGCAGTCATGGCGATGGGAACGATTATCGCGATGGGTTTTCCTGCGACGCAGATCTTTGGCGCCTCGACAGCGCAGGCGCTAGCTGCCATTAAGTCGATCGGCATCGATACCGCTTTAGCTGGGATTGCCACAGCCTTCGGCTCAGGCCTTGTGATTCGCTCCTCAATTCTCTCGTTAGTCAAAGCGGGACAGATGCCGGAAATGTACAACGAGGAGTTTGTTGCCAATCTAGCAAAAGAGACCATTGCCTCTCTTCCGCTTGTTTCCAAGGCGGCGATACTTGTCTTAAGCGATGCAAATATCACCCCAAAAGAGGCGAAGATCAAAGAGCATATCGTCACTCTTATTCTCATTTCCAATGCGCTAGCGCTCGGATATCGCGCTGAGCATGGAGGCGTCTCTTCTAAAGAGTTTAACCTCTTCTTTGATCCCTCTTCTGCTGGGATTAAATATGATAAAAGTGACCCAAGAAGTTTACTTGTCAGTACGGCTCAGCTCTACTTTAGCATGCTCAATGAGCTCTCTCCAAAAGTTGCTAAAGATGTGAAAAAACGCTATGAGGATTATCTCGATAGCAGCCCCTCTATTGCCGAGCTTCTCGGACCCAAAGATGCGATCCACAGTATGTTCCAACCGCAGCTGCGTACCTCTTTTGCAGGCTAATATTTGTAGTAGCAGCTGTCGTAATAGTCTAAAAGAAGATCAGCTGCTTCTTCGATAGAGTTCTCTTGAAATCTTATTTTTAGTAAGTTGGCGCGCTCTGAGCCGAGTCGTTTTTTGATCCTTTCTACACTTTCGAAAAGAGAGTCCATATCTGCGCATTTGTAGTCAGAAAAGAGCTGTTCAATTCTTTCGGAGCGTGACTTTTCGATAAAGATTTTCCGGCCCTTCTGTTTTCGAGCAAAAAGGGGATCAGGAATAGAGAGTTTACCGATCTGGCGGCTCTCATCTTCAATCCAGATATTTGATTGGGCGGGAATTTTTCTTAACGCATCATAGATCAGGTTCTCAAACATCTCCTGGGAGGGTTGTGGGGGAAGTCCTATCCCTCCAAAAGCGCTGCCGCGGTGATTAGCAAGGTCCTCAAGGTCGATGATGAATTCTCCTTGGTGCCTCTTTTCATGAAGTAAAGCGGTTTTACCGCAGCCGGTCAGCCCTGAGAGAACCGTGAAACTGAACTGCTTCTCCTCCAGCAATTTTTCCAGCTCATAAGAGGCGCGTCGAAACCGTTTGTAGCCGCCTTCAAGGGTTGAAACTCTCAGACCACAGAGCTTCAAGAGCCAGCTCATCGACTGGGAGCGTAAGCCCCCGCGGAAACAGTAGACTTTGGCCGTTTGGTTGCCTACGAGCTCTTTGGCGAGGCTAGAGAAGTGTGATAGCTTTGGTCCTACAAGTGAGAGACCCAGATCAATTGCCTCTGCTTGTCCTCTCTCTTTGTAACAGAGGCCCACCTTGGCTCTCTCCTCATCAGAAAAGAGGGGCAGGTTTTTAGCGCCTGGAATGTGCGCCTTGGCAAACTCATTCGGACTGCGCACATCTAAGGTGATGCCTGGCGCATCCAAAAAGGGCGCTAGTTGATGCATGGGATGGTTTCGAGGCCATCGAGGTAGGGTTGAAGAACTTTTGGGATATTTACCGAGCCGTCGCTATTTTGGTTGTTCTCTAAAAGAGCGACCATAAGCCTTGATGTGGCAACACCTGAGCCGTTAAGGGTGTGGAGAAACTCTGGCTTCTCCTGCGGCCCGCGGCGGAAGCGGATCTTTGCCCGTCTTGCTTGGTAGTCGGTGCAGTTGGAGACGGACGACACCTCGTAGTAGCGATCCTGACCCGGCAGCCAAACTTCGATGTCGACTGTTTTAGCCGAGCCAAAGGACATATCGCCTGTCACCAAGAGCATATTGCGGTAGTGTAGCCCTAAGCCCTCTAGAACCTCTTCAGCTGAGGCGATCATCTCGTCAAATAGACGGTCAGACTCTTCAGGAAGGCTGAAGCAGAAGAGCTCCACTTTATTAAATTGATGGACGCGGATCAGGCCGCGCTCTTGGGAACCGGCAGCGCCCGCCTCGCGTCGAAAGCAGGGGGAGTAGGCGGTTAGTTTTTTCGGCAGCTCACTAAAGTCTAAGATCTCATCGAAGTAAAGAGAGTTGAGGGGCGCTTCGGCGGTCGGAATGAGGTAGAGTTGGTAATCATCATCTTTGATCTTAAAGAGCTGCGACTCAAATTTCGGCAGCTGGCCGACGCCATACATCATCTCAGGACGTACCAGATGGGGCATCATCCACTGCTCGAAACCATTTTTGATATGGATCTGAAGCATATAGCTAAGGAGCGCCCATTCGAGTCTTGCTCCCAACCCCTTATAGACAGGGAAGCCGGTTCCCGACATTTTGGCGCCGCGTTTGAAATCGAGGATATCGAGCTTTTCGTTGAGTTCAAGATGATTCTTAAAGGGAAAAGAGAAGCTGCTCTTCTCTCCCACCTCTTTTAGGCAGACATTATCTTTAATTTCTTGTGAAACCGGGATATCATCAGAAGGTACGTTAGGTAGCGCTGAAAAGTCCTCAATGAACTGCTCTTCGAGTTCTGAAACAAGATGATCTAGCTTGTTGATTTCATCGCTATGGGAGCTTACTTGGGTCATCAGATCAGAGGCATCTTCACCGTTTCGCTTAAGCTTACCAATCTCTTGTGAGACCCGATTTTTTTCAGCCTTCAGCCTCTCCACTTCTGTTTTCGCCTCACGAAGCCTTTTGTCCAGCTCTAGACTTGGGTAGACGGAGGCGTCCGGCACCTTTGAGCGTATCTTTTTTTCAAAAACTTCTGGGTTCTCTCTAACAAGCTTAATATCTAACATAGGATGAGAGTATAGATAATCGAATGATTACTCTCAATTTTTTGGAGATGCCGAAGAATTCAGGGACGGCCCAGGTGAATGATTTCGAGGTGAATTATTTAGTGTCCCCTTTTGTCGGAGAGACCAGCTGCTTGATGCCGACAGCTGCGGCAGCGACGATAAAGAGGGCAGGTAGGGCGATGAAGAAGACAATCATAAGTCCTAAGAGTATCAAGCTCTTAAGTTTTCCTTTCTCTTTGATAAAGCCTTTGAGATTACCCAGGGTATTGACCACATCTTCGGCGAAGTAGATGCCGACGACTGCTCCCACGATGGCTCCTCCATAGAGGGGAGAAAACAGGGAAATAATGATTCCCATAAAGAGAATGATGTAGGCAGCGGTGTCTGCCTTATGCTCCTTGGCAAAGGATTGCACCTTTTTAACCTGCTCATGCTCTTTAAGGTTACCTAACGCACTAGAGATCTTC
>JAJFMK010000261.1 GCA_021772215.1 Chlamydiota bacterium
TTGCTGCTGCTGCTGTAGCTCTAACTGGTTGCTGCTGCGACCAGGGTAACTGTTGTGATCCTTGCTGCGCTCCTCGCGCACAGTGCTGCCCAAGACCTTGCCCAAAGCCTTGCTGCAAGCCTTGCTGCCCACAGCCTTGCCAGCCTCAGTGCTGCCCAATGCCTTGTGACAACAACTGCTGCTATTAAGCAATTGTAAACCCATTACTTGGGAAAAAGGGGGTTGAGTGCCTTAAGCGCTCGACCCCTTATCTACCTTAAGGCTGATGAGGGTTCACCTCAAATGAGATGGATCCCCACCAGAATTATGAGATTACTAACTATATGCTTAACACTGATTCTTGCTGGATGCGCCAACTGCCCTAGTGGCTGTTGGAATCCACGCTGCCGCGAACGCCCAAAATGCGAAGAGTGCCCCTGTCCTAGACTTTGCGGTGAGCAAAGGGTTGACTACTGTAATCCAAACAACTATATGTACTAAAAAGTGATGAAATTAAATTTTTCAATTAACGTTTAACGTTAAAGGAGACGTAATGAAAAAACAGAACGGAATCATCGCCACTATGATGGTGCTCTGCTCCGCGGTCTTTCTTTGGGCCGGTTGCTCGTCGCAATGTTGTAATGACAACTATTGCGATACACCATGCTGTGAGTCCTACTGCTCTACCCAAGAGGCAGAGCTAGAGGACACATTTGCATGTGACTTTGCATTTGATGATAACACCATTGTTGCTGCTAATGGTAGCTGCGCTATGGGAAGCTGCGCGCCTACACCTGAAGGCTGCAACCCTTGCAACCCATGCAAAAATCCTTGCGGATCAAGCTGCCTACCTGGCTGCGGCCCTTGCCCTAGGCCTTGCGTTCCTCTTGATAGAGGCTGCAATAAAGATGGTGTTAACTCAAGCTACATCGATAACTGCGGTGTGCGCGTTACAACAAAACAGCCACAACTCTGCATGCAGGGTGACAACTACGTCATGGACGTAGAAGTTCAAGCACTTAGAGATGTTTGCGAAGTAGAAATTACTGCCATGTTACCCGAAGGTGTCTCTCTTGTTCGCAGCGAGCCTGCCGGAGTGATCTCTAACGACCATCAGATCTCTTGGAAGATCGACGGTATGAAGAGATGTGAGTGCAACACAACACGTCTAACACTAAGAGCTGACCGTGAAGGTAACCTCTGCGTCTGCTTCTGCGTGACTGCCGTTCCTGTTAACTTCTGCTCAGTGCTCTGCGCTAAGCCGGTCCTAACTTGCGATAAGTGCGGCCCTTGCGAAGTTTCTCCTGGCTGCCCTGTTTGGTACACAATCACTGTCTGCAACCAAGGTTCTTGCGCCGCAGAAGATGTTGTTGTTACTGATCATGTTCCAGCAGAACTAGAACACTCAAGCGGCCAGCGCACTTTGACTTTCAAGCTAGGAACCATCCCAGCTTGCTCTTCAAAGAAGCTAAACGTCTGCTTTACAGCGTGTAAGCGCGGAAAAGCTTGCAACAACATCACCGTTACTGCTTGCAACGCCTACCCAACTTCTTGCCAAGCTTGCACTAACATCGTTGAGTGCATGTGCAACGTCACCAAGAAGGGTCCTAAAGAGGTCCCAGTTGGTAAGAACGCAACTTACGAAATCGTTGTCACTAACCCAGGTGATAAGACTTTGACTAACGTCAATGTCTGCGACTGCGCCCCATCTGTCACTTCAATTGTTGAAGCGAAAGGTGCTCAGGTTCAGGGTAACCAAGCTGTCTGGAGATTTAAAGAGCTTAAGCCCGGCGAAAAGCAGGTGCTTTACCTAACTCTTTACTCTTGCACACCTGGCTACTACGTCAACCGTGTTAACGTGAACAACTGCGAGTCTTGCTGCTGCTGCGCCGAAGAGGGCACACGCTGGATCGGAAGCCCAGCTCTTAACGTTCAGATCGTTGATACTGAAGACCCAATCTGCGTTGGTGACACAACTACATACCATGTACGTGTTGTTAACCAAGGAACAGAAGAAGACAAGAACGTCTCAGTTGTTCTTCGCTTCCCAAGAGAAGTGATGCCAACTAGCGTGACTGGCCCTGTTAAGGGAAATATCTCTGGCCAGACTGTTACCTTCTCACCTGTTAGCGTCTTCGGCCCACGCCAGACTCTAGAGTTTAGAGTTGACGCTGTCGGTCGTGAGTCTGGTGACGCACGTATCAAGGTTGAAGTGAGCTCGGATTCTATGAGAACTCCGATCGTTCAAGAAGAGAGTACGATCGTTAACTAATCTAGTTACGATCTCCTTTGATAGAGCGGGTCCCTTCGGGGGCCCGCTTTTTTTTACCACTTTCAGGGCCGCCAACATTCATAACCTCCGCGCGAAGGCGAGGCCGAGGTGGACGTCGTTGTTCCAGTCGGTGCTGAGGTTGAAGCCCGCGGCAGACAGACCGCCTATAACAGGCTGATAATTACTAAACCTGTCCTGACATCGGATGTAAATCGCAGGACTGTCACTAAACAGCCTTTCTCCACTTCGCGCATGATGCATCAAGATCCCTAACGAGGGATCTAACAAGTGAGGGGGCTCATCGCCTCCCCTCAATAAAGCGCATTGATCTTTATACGACTTAATCCAGCTATTTGACACCACATCCCGCATCATTACGCCCAATGCGGCTCTGTCCCCTTTGATCCATGGGCTTTCTTAAGACCATCATCATAATGACTGTTAAATGGGGTGAGCTGGGCATCATATGCTTGGTAGAAAGATGGGGTAATCTCATACTCGGGACCTTTAGAAGTAGTTTAGTTTGGAATTTTCAAACATGATAATTTTTGTGCTTTATTATTTGGAAGAAATTTTTACGATCAAAATCATCGAAAAATTAGCTGTATCCGAATTGTTCAGCGTTTCCTCTGGTTCAGAGGAAAGAGACTCTTTTTCAAAAAAAATATCCTTTGTTTAATGAACTGTAAACCAACTTTGTTTAGGGTCGTCCTGTGACCCTCCTTCCCGTCAACCATAGCCATATTCAAAAAAGTCGGCTATAATCACTCCCTATGGAGATTATACTAGGTTCAACCTCGAAGAGACGGCGCGAATTCATTTCGAACTTCGCACTTGCGGTCACTCTTGACGCCCCTGACTTTGATGAGGCAAGCGTGCCTTTTCAAGAAGACCCGGCAGCCTATGTCGTGGAGATTGCCAAGGGCAAGGCGCTCAGCCTCAAAAATAAATACCCCGAAGCGCTAATCCTGACGTGCGATACGATCGCCTACCAGGAGGGCAGGGTCTTTGAGAAGCCAGATTCCGAGGCAGCCGCGATCGAGTCTCTGTCAGCTCTTTCCGGCCAGTGGCATACGGTCTATAGCGGAATGGTCGCCCTAAAGAAAGGGCAGATGGAGAGCGGGTTTGAGGAGACGAGGGTTCTCTTTCGTCACCTTACTGAGGATATGATCCGCCACTACATCGAATCTATCCACGCCTACGATAAGGCGGGCGGCTATGCGATCCAGGGAGCGGCCGAGTTGATCGTTGAGAAGCTCGAGGGATCCTATAGCAATGTTGTGGGACTGCCCTTAAACCTTCTCTATAATCTTTTAGCCCTTCATAATGTCGATCTTTGGAGCCATTTGCCGAAATGAGATCAATTGCTTTAGTTTTCCTTTTAGTTTCCCTGCCACTTCTAGCAGAGCGTCCCAAGCCGAAACATGCGGGCCAGATGCTCTATTTTATGAAAAATGGGAGCACAGAGAGAGCCATTGAGGCGTACCGCGCCTATACAGATCAGTTGGAAAGCCACGAATTTGAGATGCTCCATGAGATGGCCTGGGCGCTGATCGAAAAAGGTGTAGCTGACAGCGACACAGAAGTGGCTCTTCTGTCGCTTTTTGGGGCGTCTCTATCGGGAGATGAGCACGCTCTGCAGGTTTTATTGAGGGCACTGCGCTTTCCCGACCCGCAGATCCAGATGGCGGCGATCAAATTCTTGGCGATGATGAACCACGACGAGGCGGATAAAGAGATCATGGCCGGCATGGGCTCCAATGCTCTGATCATCCGCTTTGAAACACTCCTTTTAATGGCACAAAAGAAGATGCCCGATACCGCCCTTCAAGCTGAGGCGCTTTTGAGTAAAATACCCAAAGTGCTAGCGCCGCTTTTTCCGCCTATCTATGCGCAGGCTGGCGACGCCACCTCTTTGAGGCAGCTGCGTCGTTTTTTGAGCGACCCTGATGATCAGGTGCGCGCCAGCGCCATCCTCAGCGTTCAGAAAACTGCCCGAGAGGAGTTTTTGCCTCAAGTGCGCCGTCTCTCTAAGCATGTCAGCCCCCTCGTTCAAGAGGCGGCCGCCTCCTGTTTGGGCACATTAAAAGATGAGTTGGGACGCGAACATCTGGAGAGGCTGGCTAAGTCACAAAATCGAGATGTGCGTCTCACAGCGCTAAAGAGTCTTTGGCTCTTGGGAGACCGAAGCGCCGTCGATCCGATCTTTAAGGAGGGCAAGCAGGGAAACCTCTCGGCGATCATCCTCCTTGGTGATGTTCCAGGCCATGAGGATTTTTTAGCCTATAACCTCGCCCACACAGAGCCGCTCGTTCAACTCAACGCCGCAATTGCCCTTTTGGAGAGAAAAGATCCGCGCTGTCTCGCTGTTCTTCTTCCCTACCTTCTAGAAGATGAGCCTCATCATCGGATCGTCTCCCTCTCCTCTCCTGCCAAAAGCTTAACCTATTTTCGTACCGCCTCTTCGTTAGCAAAGAACTTAGAGGAGAATCAGCAGCAGGTGGCACAGGAGCTCTCTTTGCGAATTAAGGAGCAGCTGATGCTAAAGATGCTAGAGCTTCCGCAGGGCCATTTTCTGCAGATGGCCGAGGAGCTTCTCGACAAAAATGCGCGGCATCTTCTTCCCTCTCTAGTATCTTTAATGGAGAAATGTCCTACTGAAGAGACCGTTGACCTTTTAAAAAAATATCAGGAGAAGCTTGGAGCGCCCCTCGTTCGGCAGCTCTGCTCTTTGGGACTCTATCGTATGGGCGTCGAGGGGCCCTACCGCCAGATCATCCATCACTTTGTGCGTGAGTGGAATAGCGAAGAGCTAATCCGCTTTCGCCCCCTGATCCCGACACATGAGGAGATGCTCGAAGCCGCCTATCAGCTCACCCCCGAGGAGATTTCCCGAATTTTAGTTGAATCGCTAGAGGCACTTGTACAGATGCAAGATAATGACGTGATTGATATCCTATTAGACGCCCTTTGTCACGGCAACGAAAAAAATCGTTATGCATTAGCAGGTGTCCTTATTCGTGCAACGCTTTAGTCCCCTCTTTTTTTTTCTACTTCTGCCCGTTTTGGCTGCTGCCTTCACCCCTCCGCAGATCGTCACCGAGCTTGTAAAGCATGGCATTGTCGTCGACATCAAAAATCCCGTCTATGAACAGGGCGCCCTCACAACACAAGAGGGGGGCATCATCAAAGGGCCCGGCATCCGCATCCAGGCGCGCCGCATCAGCTGCATCCTGTCCGGTGAAGAAGATGAGGGGCCTCTGCTCTTTGCCGAAGGAGACCTCCTTGTCGAATATGATGATTACGCTTTTGTCGGCTGCCAGATCGTCTATGACTTCCAAAAGCGCGAAGGCTGGATCTTAGATGGAACCTTCAGCGCTGAGCCGTGGTTCGTAGGCGCTAAGCGCATCTTCTTACTCTCTGATGGCACCTACTGCTTTGAGGAGGCTGAGATCACGACAAGCGAATGCACAAATCCCGAGTGGGCAATCACAGCTAAACGGGGCGATCTTAAGTGTAACCGCTATCTGAAGACCTATGATGTACAGTTTCGTCTTTTTGACTTCCCTATCTTCTGGATCCCCTGGTTTAAGTGCGACCTTGATACCTTCTTAGACAACCCAATTCGGATTCGCTTTAGAAACGACAGCAGACAGGGGGCGAGGCTCGGCTTTATCTATGAGGTCTACTCCTGGACTAACAGCAAGATCTTCTTCCGCTTCGACTGGCGCTTTAACCGCGGCCCTGGAGCGGCTATTGAGACCGAGTATATCTCCCCCGACCGGCGAGAGTGGGCCTTTACTACCTCCTACTACGCGCGCGACAGCTCCATCGAAGACCCTAACGAGCGCACCCGCTACCGCTTTCAGGGAATCTACGGCCTGCGCACTCTCGACAACCGCACCCGCCTCGACCTCTCCTACGACAAGCTGAGCGACAAGGAGATGGCAACCGACTATGCGGAAAAAGATTTAGAGCTCAAAACGGGTAAGAGAACGCAGTTCAATTTCCGCCATGTTGAGCCGTGGGCTATCACCAACGTCTTCTCCCGCGTGAAAATTAACTCCTTCCAGACTGTCAAACAGGAGCTACCCTCAGTCCTCTTTTCGCCCTACCCGCTCATCTCCTACCCCTCAGAGGTGATCTTAATTAATAACTTTAAGATCAGCTACCTAGACTATCAATATGCGAAGTTTCACCCCGCTGTAGAGCACTACCACGCCGGCCGCGCTTTTGGCTCATCCAAGATCCTACGCGCTATTCCTCTCGGAATTTTTACTGTTACACCAATGATCCATGGAACCGGTATCGTCTATAGCAATAGTGAAGATGGGGACTATAAGTGGCTAGGGCTCGCCGGCGGTGAGGTGGAGGCGAACAGCCGCCTCTCGAGGTGGTTTGGTGGCGCAAGGCATACGATCGAGCCCTATGGCAATTACAGCTACTACACAAGACCTAGTGTCAATGCCAACGACCACTACATCTTCGACATCCAAGATGGCTGGAGCTACCTCCATCAGTTGCGCTTCGGTGTCAGAAACCTTCTCTACTGCCACAGCGATAACTTCTTTCCCTCGAGAAAACTCACCCTCGACACCTACACCAACGCTTTCTTCGACACCCCACAGATCGGCACACTCTTCCCCAAGCTCTACTGCGACCTCCTTCTAGACACCACCCAGACCCTAAGACAGCAGGTTCAGACTGCCTGGGATCTGCAGCATGGCATGCTCGACCATCTCAATGTCCGTATCGACTGGACCGCCTCAGAATTCCTCGCCCTCGCCGCCGAATATCGCCACCGCAGCCCCTACGCCTGGCGAAAAATTGACTATGACAACTTCTTCTTAGATACCTTCCGTTATCAAGAGGATCTCTTAAACTCTGCTGTCTCAGACCGCCGCGACACCCTGCTGCTAAACTCCTACTTTCGCTTCCACTCCAACTGGGCCATCAAGTTTCAAATTCGCCACGGCTGGCTGCGCAAAGACGAGCCTAACTACACCGAATATGTGGTCGACTTTCTAACCACCATCCGCTCCATCTGGCACCTCAAATTCACCTACCAAAAGCGCGAAGATGGCACCCGCGTCGCCCTCTACTTCAACCTATCACTAGACCGCCCTTCGGCCTGTCCTTTTCTTTAAAAAATTCCGTGTTCACTTCTCGTGCCAAAGCAAATGTATAATTTTTCTTGATCT
>JAJFMK010000262.1 GCA_021772215.1 Chlamydiota bacterium
AGCGGAATTGATCTTGCCAAGCGCCCTACAGGTGGCGGGGTGATCTTCCATCTCACCGACTACGCCTTCTCCTTTCTGTTGCCATCAACACATCCCCTCTTTTCCCAAAATACATTGGAAAACTACGCTCTCGTTAATTCATGTGTAATCACTGCCATTGAGAACTTTCTAGAAGAGAAAAGTAGCCTAGCGCTTCTTCAAAATGATCCAATCCCCTCAGATCCCATAAGCCAACATTTCTGCATGGCCAAGCCAACCATCTACGATGTAACTATAGAGGGTAAAAAGGTGGGAGGCGCGGCGCAAAGGCGGACAAAAAGGGGATTTCTACATCAAGGATCGATCAGCCTCATGCCACCTCCCTTTGACCTTCTTAAAAAAGTTTTGCCCCCCAATTCGGACGTTTTGAACCAAATGAAACGCCATAGCCACTATTTAATGAGAAAGGGCGATCTTACAGAGGCAAAAAAGCGGCTCAAAAAGGCGCTCATCGACGCTTTTGAAAAAAAATTCTAATCTTTGCTGGACCCTATATCATAAATTTTGCTATACAACTTGAAGGCCTCTGTAGCTAATAATCAAGCACTTCAGGGGAAGAGAGAAATAATTGATCGCCTAAGTGATTAATTATTTAACTAACCGCTTGCGAAAATAACCGTTTTGATTCAAAATGAGGAAACCCCCAAAAATTAAAATTGAGGATTTAGTATGAAACACGTTGAGCTACCTGAACTACCCTACGAACTAAACGCCCTAGAACCTGTGATCAGTAAACAGATCATGGAACTCCACTGGGGAAAGCATCACCGCGCCTACGTGAACAACTTTAATATTGCCGTTGATCAACTAAGTGATGCGGAAAAGACTGGCGATGTCGAAAAGATGATCAGCCTGCAGTCAGCCCTCAAATTTAATGGAGGCGGACATATTAACCACTCCATCTTTTGGAACAACCTCGCGCCAAAAAATAGCGGCGGCGGAGAGCCTCCCGCAGGAGAGCTGGCCGAAGCCATTAAACAGCAGTTTGGATCATTAGAAAAGCTCATTGAAGAGATGAGCGCTAAGACGGCTGCGATTCAAGGTTCCGGATGGGGCTGGCTAGGCCTACATCCTACAAAAAAAACATTGCAGATTGCCACCTGCACTAACCAAGACCCTCTCATCACTCAAGGACTCTTTCCCCTCCTTGGAATCGATGTGTGGGAGCACGCCTACTATCTGCAATACCTCAATGCGCGCCCCGACTACCTAAAGGCAATCTGGAGCATAATAAATTGGACAAATGTGCAAGAGCGCTATGAGATGGCGCTTGTTGGAAAGGTTGCACTAACTAAATAGGGATTCATCATGGGTCTATTCTCTAAAGAGAAACCAAAGATTAAAATCCAGACCACCAAAAAGGATGGCTTTAGTGGATGGTTCAAATGTTCGCACTGTAACGAGCTGATCCACAAAAACGAGCTAGACGATAGTCTCAGCTGCTGTCCTAAGTGTGACTACCACTATCGCCTCACGGCCAACCAGCGTATTGCGCTATTGGCTGATGAGGGAACATTTGAGGAGCTCTTTACCAAGCTCCACGCCACAGATCCTCTAGAATTTGTTGATAGCATGCCCTACCCAGAGCGGATCGAAAAGGCCAAAGAGAGCTCAGGCCACAATGAAGCTGTCTTAACAGGCCGCTGCCGAGTTGGGGGACACCCGATCTGTTTAGCGGTGTTTGACTTTAGCTTTATGGGCGGCTCGATGGGCTCTGTCGTCGGAGAGAAGCTGACCCGTATCATCGAAGAGGCTTTAAAGCGAAAAGAGCCTCTTGTTATTGTCTCAACATCTGGTGGAGCGAGAATGCAAGAGTCGACACTCTCTTTAATGCAGATGGCAAAGACCTCTGCCGCCCTAGCAAAGCTCGATGATGCCAAGATCCCCTACATCTCGATCCTCACCAATCCAACTACAGGAGGGGTCACCGCCTCATTTGCATCGCTAGGAGATATTATTATGGCAGAGCCCTATGCGCTCATCTGCTTTGCTGGACCGCGCGTAATCGAACAGACCATTGGCCAGAAACTTCCCGCGGGAGCGCAAAAAGCGGAATTTTTGCTTGAACATGGCATGATTGACTTGATTGTTAATCGCAAAGAGATGAAGAATAAGCTTACTGAAATAATTGGTTACCTACAGCAGGAGAAGAGGGCTATATGACAACTTTAGAGAGTGAGGTAGAAGAGATCTCCATCCCTACATCTTGCGAGGAGCCCTCCCTTTTACCCTCTTACGCATCCGACGGAGCCAGTGGCGCTGATCTTAGAGCTAAGCTGGATCAACCGCTCATCCTACAGCCCGGTGAGAGAGCTTTAATTCCTACCGGCTGCAAGATGGAGATCCCTTACGGATATGAGATTCAGATCCGCCCTCGAAGCGGATTAGCCTATAAAAATGGCATCACAACTCTCAATAGCCCCGGCACAATCGACGCCGATTATCGAGGAGAGATTGGTGTGATTTTGATCAACCATGGCCAAGAGCCCTTTGAAGTACTACCCGGAATGCGCATTGCACAAGGAGTTGTTGCCAAAGTGGTGATTGCCAATTTTACTATGTCAGAAGAGCTGACAGAGACGGAGCGCGGATCAGGTGGATTTGGACACTCCGGAATCCACTAAATTAAGTTTAATGAGGATAGTCTTACTATGAGTAACTCTTTTGGAAAGTACCTCACCCCTAATTTAATCTCCTTTATTCCTGGTCAATCTAGGGATTCTGTGATTAAACTGTTGGTTACAAAAGCGTTTGAGGAGGGGAAAGTTCAATCGCCGGAGGATTTTTTCACTGCTGTTCTCAACCGTGAAGAGATCGTAACAACCGGTATCGGAATGGGTGTCGCCATCCCGCATGCCAAGCTTCAGGGCTTTGACAACTTCTTTATCGCCATTGGAATTTTGGACAAAGGTGTCGACTGGAAAGCGCTCGATGGAGCTCCTGTGCGTCTCATCTTTTTAATAGGCGGACCTGATGATAAACAGACCGAATACCTACGTATACTTTCCTCTTTGACATTAACATTAAAAGATGAAGAGAAACGCAAGACACTACTGACAACAAAGTCCGCTTCAGATGTGGTGGGGCTATTTGAATAAGGAGGAACCCAAATGGACCTAAAAATGTCCGACGTCAAACGCATTCTGAACGTCTCAGAGAGCACCATCCGCCGCTGGCTTGCCGAGGGAAAGATCCCCGCCTACAAGTTAGGAAATCAATACCGCTTTAGCCCTATGGAGATCGAAGCATGGGTTTTAAAGCAGCGTATTGGACATGCATCAGCTGACGCCAAAGAGGCCGTTACCCAAGCTATCCAACACGAGGAGGAGGAGCCGGCCACAGAGACTGATGGCGCCAACCAGTTCTCTATGCTACGCGCCCTAAACAAAGGATGCGTCTACAACGACATCACAGGCATCAACAAAGAGCAGGTTATCACAACTGCTATGCAGCGCTTTGCCAATGAAATTCAACTCGATGGCGATGTGATTGCAGAGCTTCTCCTAGATCGTGAGCAGATGATGCCAACAGCTCTAAACCAGGGGATCGCTGTCCCGCACACCCGCGATGTTCTTCTTCAAAGACGACAAGATGTGATCACCGTCGTCTTCTTAGATAAACCAATACCCTATGGCGCACTCGATGGCGAACCGGTTCACACTCTCTTTTTCCTCTTCGCCTCTAGCGACAAACAGCACCTACACCTCCTCGCCAAAATTGCCCACCTTGCCAGCATCGACGAAGGGCAGAAGCTGTTTAAAGAGCGGCCCAATAAAAAACGACTTTTGCAGTTTGTTAAAGAGTGGGAAGGAAAACTAACACACGCCATATGAAAAAGCTCCTCCTTAGCGTAGTTCTAATTGCCCAGCTGCATGCAGATGATAAATGGGCCTTAACAGATATCGAAAAGGGCTGGAACAGCCCGGAGCTGGTTCAACTCTATTTTCACAACTCTGAGCCGCAAAGGGTTTGGGCCTATGGAGCGATCTCCCTAGTTCGTTTCAGAGGCGACGAAAAGATTTTAGACTTTGGCTGCGGCGATGGCAAACTCTCAGTGTTGCTCGCCAGCCTTGTCCCCGATGGAGAGGTTACTGCTGTTGATGTCTCAAAAGAGATGATCCACTTTGCTAAAACTATTTTCCCTAGTGTCGCCTACCCAAACCTTAACTATCAAAACTTAACGACAACAGATTTTAGCGATAAAGGCTTCGAAAAATATAACCTAATCACCTCATTCTCAGTTTTTCACCTCGTTCCCGACGCTGAAGTGATCCTTCGCCAATTTAAAGAGAGGCTTCTTCTCGGTGGTAAGCTGGTAATGACCATCCCTATCGGCAACAATCACTCCTTTCTCCAGGCGGCACTAGATGAGATGAAAAAAAGGGGTCTAAAGATGCCCGCTGCCACTGGCTCCATAGCTACGATGCGCTCTCCCACCAAAATCCAAGAGCTACTTGAAGAGATCGGTTTTCATGTCGAAACCCTTAAAGTTGTCTACACGCCAAATATTTTTGGCTGTAAACAGGAGCTCATCGACTGGTTCGAGGGAACCTGCACAGCCAACTGGGATATTCCCCCAAAGATTCGAAAGCAGTTCTTTATCGACATGGTTGATCGCTATCTCGAACTCACCTCTCAACCAAATGATAATGAATCCCCAGTCTCCTGCTTTTTAGAGCGAGTCGATCTTGTCGCTACTCTTCATTAATAGGAATCAGGTTTTCAAGTACCTTAAGAGTGGTATCGCTTAGGTAGTGCTCCATTCCCTCGACATCAATAGCGGCTGTCTCTTCTGGAACTCCAAGAGAGATGAGAAATTGAAGTAATGTTTCATGCCTTCTTTTCGAAAAGGCGGCGAGCTCTTGCCCCTTTTTTGTCAGGGTAATTGGTTGATGATTTTGAGTCTGAACATAGCCCTCATTTTGCAGCCTAGCGACTGTTTTTGAGGCTGTCACATGGGAGATACCCATCATTTGGGCAATATCCTTTGTCCGTGCCTCCCCTTTTTGGGTAATGATATCGGCGATGAGCTCGGTGTAATCTTCGGCTGTCTTACGCAGCTCACTTTGACGTGTTACGATGAAGGGTCTTGCTCTTGGGTCTGTAACCATTGATCTCTTCTTAGGATAAAACCATCTTTAAGGAGTTGAATTTGGATCCTCTTCTCCTGATCAAGACGTTGACACTTCTCTTCCCAACGAAGCGCCTTTTCTTGACCCATATTATCAATTTCCTGGTCAAAGATATCCATGATTTTTTTTCCATAACCAAAGGTGGCAATTTCATTTAAAGAGAGATATCCGACACCACATAATACTCCCAACTCAGCCGCCCATTCAACACAGTGCCCTCCAATTGTCGGCCTTATCCCCTCCTCATCATCCTTTAGAGCCTGCTCGGCAGCTAAATAGATGCTATAAGGATAGTTAACAATATGCACGCCTAAGAAAATCCCCTCTGCAGCAAGGGCCGCCTTTAGAGTCTTGCTAGGATATCCATTTTCCGGTAGACCCATCTGGTGCCACCCTTCTTGAAGGCAGCTTCCAAAGGAACAGCTTTGCATTTTCTGTTCGATCTTTCGATAGACCTTGTCGAGCTCGATATCGAGTCTTAACGTATCGACTTGCGCTATCTCTTGTTCATCATCTAGTTTAGGCGCTTTAGGCAATCGGGGAAGATAGACAAATAGAGTATCCGGATAGTTTCGGACATAGCTTAACTTCTCTTCATAAATCCTGTTTCTTTCACTTGAATCACTCTTTTGAATCGCCTCATCAAAAAGAGCGGTTGCGAATATGAACTTTCCAATCGACGACACTTCATTTCGCGCTCTCCAATAGGAGAAAGTTATCGTTCCCGCCAATACCCACCACTCAGAAGTGTGGCCTCCTATTGAGGGATCTTCACCATGTTTCTCTGCTTGGCGCGCATCCTGATATGCACAGGTTCCAAAGTAGGCAGCCAGTGAAGAGAGAGCTCCCATCCCAAGGACGCTGATGCGCGTCGCTACACCAACCGCAAATTTGGTGCAGGGGTGCATTCCTTGAGTTAAATAGTCCCACCCCTTTTCCACGAGCTGTCTATCTTTTGTCTTATTTAACTGCCGATAAACCTGATCAAAAGATTGAGGAATGGGGTTCATTTCAACACTGCTCACGGCTTCTCCTTTTTATAATGTAGCCAATACTACATGTAGCCACAACTACATTGCAACATTAAAATTGACATTATTATTGATTTTGGTATCATATGATGCTAAACTAGAGGTAGAGCATGGGAACGCGCCCCACAGTCCGCGAGGTTGATAAAAGACTCATAGCAGCCAGAGATGCTCTTGAGGTAGGAGATGTGATATTTGCTAACCCAGCTAAAGCTGTTGGTGAGATCTATGAGCTTGGCTTGGGAGACTCATCGGAGCTCAGGGAGCTTATACTAGGACTCATCGATGAGATTGCCTGGGATGACTATACCGGAACAAGGCCGCCGCAACGCTCCTATGAGTCCGCAATTACCGATTGTGAACTGTGGGCCTTTGCCTGGGAGAGCGAGAGGCTAAGAAAGCCAATGTATTTGAAGTTTGCCCTCAAAAATGGGCTCTTCTATTTAGTTTCGATCCATAAGGGGGTCGTAAGATGAAATGTCTAAAATGTGATTGCGAAAAGTTTAAAGAGAAGAACGTTCACTTTAACCCTGAAGTGAAGGGTGAGGAAGTGAAGGTAGCTATCCCTGTCTGGGTCTGCACAGCATGCGCAACCCCATGGGTTGATTCCACGGCGATGAACCGGCTACGACGCGCCGCCGCCAATCGCTATCGCCATGAGAGAGGTCTTCTTACAGCAGAGCAGATTCGCATGTTTCGAGAAGCCCTTGGCATGTCACAGGCAACTTTTGCGCGCTATCTCCATATCGGAGAGGCGAGCATCAAAAGGTGGGAGACCTACTATGTTCAAGATGCGGGTCAGGATGAGCATATCCGTCTAAAGTGCGACGCTGCCTATGCTGAGCAAAATTTCCTCGACATCTGCTGGAAAAAGCAGGTGCCGTCCGAGTTTAGCGGCAACAGATGGTTTAGTCTCCAACATTTTAAAAATGTGGCGCTCTATCTCGTCTCCAAAACAGAAGAGTCCATTCTCATCTTAAATAAGCTGCACTTCTTCATCGACTTTCTCCACTGCAAAAGAACAGGAGAGAGCCTCACCGGTGTGCGCTATATTCCTCTCAAATATGGCCCCTGCCCCGACCAGTATAAAACCCTCTACGACTGCTTAGAAAAAGCAGGCGCCATCGAAGAGGTCAAGCCAAACCACTACCGCGCCAAGTCTGAACCAGACCTCTCCCTCTTCGACAACGAAGAGCTGGAAACGCTAGAACAGTTCACCAAGATCTACAACAAAAAGGGCGGCGACTTCCTCTACAACCTCTCCCACAAAGAGAAGGGCTTCGAAGAGACCACCGAATGCGACTACATCAGCTATGACTACGCCAAGGATTTGCTGCTATAACCCTCAGCTTTAGACCATCTTATGCCTCGTTTGTAGAACTTATTTCATGGCTTCTAAGGAGTTTTGCTATCTTTTTATGACCCTCAGACGTGGCGTGATCAAGAGGAGTCATGCCCTCATTATCCTGAACAACTAAATCTGCTTGCCATTTTAAAAGGACTTTGACTGCATCTGTGCGCCCTTTACGAGAGGCAACATGCAATGCAGTTTGACCGCTGGAAGGAATTTGGTAATTGACATCTGCTCCAAACTTCAACAACATTTCAGTAACTTGGGAGTTGTCCAAACCCAAGATCAGAGGAGTTACACCGTTATTCTTTGGAAGATTGAGATTCGCTCTATATTGAAAAAGCGATCTCAAAAGCTTTACCCATTCTGTCCAAGCTGCATAGTGAACAAGGGTTGCTCCATTGTGGTAAACCGTGTCTGGATCGAGCCCAAAACTTAACAGTATCCCAATAAATTTAGTTCGTTTTTCAAAATCATTGTCATACAAATTTCGAAGACAAACCACTTTGGGTGGGTGGATGATGTCATAAATGATGGTTCTACCATCCGAGGGTCTTTGGAAACTTGCCCCATGCTCCAAGAGAAGTTCAGTAATTTGAGAATCGCCTATCATACTCAAAAGTAACGGTGTTATTCCATCATTATCAGGAATATTGGGATCGCAATCCTTTAAAAAGAAAACTTTCCCCTTTTGATCATGACGACGAGAAGGATCTGCGTAAATAACATCGTACTTTTTAGTTACAATTCCTTGTAAACCATCTGTTGGATAACATTCTATAGTGTTCTTACCTAAGATTTTAAAGTTATGAGCCGCAATGCTGGATAGTAATTCATTCTGTTCAAAATGATGTACATTATCAATTTCTTTGGAAAAATAAAAACTATCTACACCAAAGCCACCAGTGATATCTGCTAATGAATTCCCATAAATGATGGAAGCTTTATATTTGGCTGTAATTTCAGAAGAGGTTTGTTCAACATTTATTTTTTTAGGATAATAAATATTTTTAGAATGAAACCAAGTTGGAAGTTTTTTCTCACATTTTCTTTTACTTTCTATTTGCTGAATTAGCTCAGAAGTTGAGACATTATTAAAAGGGCTCCCAGAAAAAGCAAGTTGAGTGATGGCTTCAGAATAATTATTTATAAAATCCTGAATAGTAGCTGTTAAAATATGATTATTGAAACTGA
>JAJFMK010000263.1 GCA_021772215.1 Chlamydiota bacterium
TAGGCGTTGCCAAGGTTGCCATAAGCGCTTCCTTCCCCTGCAAGGTTCCCTGTCTGTTGGACTATCTGCAAGTTCTTTTTGTGATATTCAATTGCCTTTCTAAACTCACCAAGAAATCGGTAGGCTATACCTAGGTTGCCATAAGTCCTACCTTCCCCTGCACGGTCCCCCGTTTGTTGGGAAATCTCTAAATGCTTTTCGTAATACTCAATCGCCTTTCTAAGCTCCCCAAGAGAATAGTAAGCATTGCCGAGACCAGAATAAGCCTTTCCTTCCCCTGCAAGGTCCCCAGTTTGTTGCGAAATCTCTAAAACCTTTTCGTATTGCTCAACCGCCTTTTTAAACTCCCCAAGAGATCGGTAGGCTGCGCCTAGGTTGCCATACCCCCCCCCTTCCCCTGCACGATCCCCTGTTTGTTGGGCTATCTCTAAATGTTTTTTGTGATACTCGATCGCCTTTCGAAACTCCCCAAGAGATAAATAGGCGTTGCCAAGGTTGCCATAAGCCCTCCCTTCTCCTGCAAGGTCCCCTGTCTGTTGGGCTATCTCCAAATTCTTTTTGTGATACTCGATCGCCTTTCTAAACTCACCAAGAGATCGGCAGGCAATGCCAAGATTTCCGTAGCAGGCCCCAGCATTCCTTTTATCCCCTAGTAATAAGTAGATAAAGAGTGCCCTTGTAAACCAGATAGTGGCATCAAAAAAGTGCGCGTTTTGAAAAAACCAATGCCCATTACTCAAAAGCTTCCCTACAAACTTATGCAAGTCCTCTTTAGTACTACAATTTCGTCTAATGACTTCACAAAAGTCTCCACCCAAAAGATTCTGAGATGACGCTCCCTGTTCTTCTAACGAGGCAAAAGAGGGGAGTAACCAAGCTGTCTCGTGATTTCCCTGAATGTATAGCACTGCTGATAGCTTTGTGGTTTTCAGGTAAGCTAAAAGAGCTGAACCGGTAATCGATTGATCTTTTCCTCCAAGAATTGAGGCCTCAGAGATTTCACTGATCTGTTTTCCTTTGAGGTCCTTAACTATCCCTTTGGTGATTCTTTCTTGATTACCCCAAAGTTCTAAGACTGCTGAGGTATTTTCTCGATAAGCCGTGTAGCTGCATAGCAAGGAAGGTTCTGATCTCACCCCGTTGGTTAAGCTTACCATGAATTCTTCTCCTATTTTCCAATTAAAAAGAAGGCACCCCAAAGATATGGATTGTCGGGATGAACCCTCCTTTGGATCAACATCGCTTCCCTTAAGGCCTCAGCTTTTATCATATTCTTATTCAGAATCCCATTATAAAAATCTGAGACCATTGACTGCGTAGTATAGTCTGAAATACTCCAATTGGTTGCAATGACTGAGGGAACTCCAGCGCCAAGGAATGCTCGCGAGAGACCAATAACTCCCTCCCGCCGCTTGGCTCCTTTTCCTGTATGGCAGGCACTTAAGAAAGCCAAGTCGGCTTTTAGATCTAATTTTTGGATCTCATCGGCATAGAGCATCTCTTTCTCACCTTGTCCATTGGTAAGGTAAAGAGCTCCCTCAAATACTGACTCTTTGTTAATCAACGCATCCGCCAATCCGTGACACGCAAAGTGGAGAATCGAAGCTTCTGAAGCTACCTGCTTGACAGCCTTTACAGTCGCTGCGTCGTCAACTAGAAGCTTTGAATTAGGGATTATTTGAGACAGAACTTGCCCTTCTGCTTTTGCTCCAGGGAGTCTATCTTCTTTAATCGCAGGATCTGCGACAATGAGCGCGGATCCATCTTTCCTCGATTTTATACGATGAATAAGGTCAAAGATCCGAGCTGAAGGCGCCATCGAAATAGTAAATCTATCGATCAGATACTCCCTTCCGTTAGGACCATTTTTGTACAGAGCTGCAAAGGGAACATCTCGCATTGTAGCATCCGTGATAATCGTTAACCTCTTTCCATTTAACCACTCCTCTATTGGAGTAATTAATGCTTGGTAACACTTTTCTAACCCTTCTGAAAGAGAAACATTTGGATCTACCTGCTCTTCATCTTCTTTTGATTGCGCAGAGAGATTTTCCAAAGTAAGAAACCGATGAGGGAGATAATCGTTCATTAAAGATCGTGCTGATTCTTCTCTTCCAAACATAGGAAGCGCTTCAGTTTTAAAACCCTCGGGAAGCTCTACTTTTATGCTATGAACTCTATCTTCTTTAACGACCCATATGTGAAGATCATTATCGAAAGATTTAGAAAAATAGACAAACATAGTTTTTTCTCTTTTCGCTATTGCCTGCATTTTTTCAAGAGTAATGTTATCTAATTCTTTACGTGCATCGCTAGAAAGTTGAAGTCGACTGCAATAGATGTCAAAAAGGGATCGGGCTCGCCCTTTTTCACAAACCTCGAGAGCTCTTTTTACACTTCCTGTTAAAAAATAATTTCTCTGAAGATTGCGATAGGCACTGGACTGGCTTTCAAAGATAGAAATTTTCCACTCATCACGCTCTAAATTCGCGTGTATTCTATCGTAAATTGCAATAGCTTGAATGAGGGCATCAGACGATTTAGAGAAGTCCTGCTGTAGAAAAAATGTATTCCCAAGGTTATAATTTGCTTCCGCTTCTCCTAATAGATTTCCTATCTGTTTTGAAATTCGCAGATGTTCGTTTAAATAATCAGTAGCTTTTTGATAATTTCCAAGGGCTCCATAGGATGTTCCGAGGGTACCGTAGGCACCTCCCACATCATCTAGGTTCTCTATTTCTTTCGCAATTTCCAAATGTTTCTCATGATGTTCCATTGCTGCTAGATACTCCCCAATGGATCTGTAGGCGATGCCGAGGTTGCCGTAGGATTTTCCCTCACCTTCTCGGTCACCTACCTCTTTAGCGATTTTCTGATGCATTTTATGGTATACAATTGCTATACGAGACTTTCCAAGGGCCTGGTAAGCTATACCGAGATTTCCGTAAGTTTTCCCCTCGCTGACACGGTCCTTTTCTTCTTTTGCGATTTCCAGACTCTTCTCCAGGTACTGAATTGCTTTGCTATAATCTCCTATGTAGAAGTAGGTGGTTCCAAGGTTACCGTAGGCAATCCCCACGCTTGCTCTATCCTCTACTTTCTGTGTGATCTGCAGTAACTTTTCATAACACTGAACTGCTTTGCTGTAGTTTCCAAGGGACAGGTAGACATTAGCGAGATTACAGAAAGGTGCATGCATTGTCTCATCGTCCTTAAACTCTTGTGCAATTTTTAGATCTTTCTCATGATATTCTATTGCTTTTCGATACTCCCCAAGAGAATTGTAGACTGTTCCGAGGCGACCAAAGCAAGCCCCTGCATTTTTTTTGTTTTCAAACAAGATTTCCATAAAAAGAGCCTTCGTGAACCAGGTGATGGCGTCAGAAAAGCGTGAATTCATTTGGGCTTGGCTCCCATTTTCAAAAAGCTGATTCAAAAATTTTTGCGTACCTAAATTGGTGCTACAATTTCGCTGAGCTTCTTCAGAAAAATCGACAGGTAGAACTTTTATAAGAAATTCCATTTCGTTTTCAAAATTAACTATAGCGTCTTCTGAGTTACCTCTTTTACTTAAATTATGCTCAAAAGGAGTTTTTATTTCGTGAGCGACTTGCAGATGCTTTTCATAGTACTGTATTGCTTTTCGACAATCACCAAGGGATCGGTAGACGTTGCAGATGTTGTGGTAAACACGACTCTCAGTTACGCGATCATTTATATCTTTCGCAATTTGAAGAGCCTTCTCATGGCACTGAATCGCTTTTTGGTGTTCACCCAGCGAGAGGTAGATGCAACCGAGATTACAGTAACTATCCCCTTCCCCTTTTCGATCACCAACTTCCTGGGCAATTTGCAAGTGTTTCTCAAAGTAGTTAACTGCTTTATGGTTCTCTTTAAGGTCATAGTAAGTTACTCCTAAACGGCCATAACAAGCCCCTACATTCTCTTTTTCTCCTAACAATAAGTAGACAAATAGAGCCTTGGTAAAGTAAGCGACAGCAACAGAGAAGTATGGTACCTGGTTTCCATTTTCAAAAAGCAGCTCCCCCAAATCCCTTAAATCTTCTTTTGCATGGTAGTTTTGCTTAATATCTTCCAAAAACTCTACAGGAAGAATTTTCTGAAGCGACGCTTTTTCTTCTGCAAAATCATCACGAATATTTTCAGAGCTTCCATTGTTATCCATAGAATCTGAGAGATTGCCCGCTTCCTTTGAGATTTGTAAAGCCTTCTCATTGTAATCGATTGCTTTATGATAGTTTCCAAGAGAGAAGTAGGTTTCACAAAGGTTTTTATAGCAAATATAAACAGCTGTTTTGTCTCCTATTATTTTGTGTACAAAGAGAGCTTTAGTATACCAGATAATAGCATCAACAAAGCGTGCATTCTGGTACGACTGAAGTCCATTGGAAAGAAGCTGCGTCCTGAACTCGTATAAGTCCTCCTCAGTTCCACTGTGTTGCTTAACAACTTCTAAAAAATTATTAGGTAAAAGTTTATGAAACAGTGCCTTTTCATCTTCCAAATCAACAAGAGCATGTTCTGAGGAGCTGTTCCCTCGTATAACGTTCACAGGTTCGTTATCAGTATCTGCAGAAGAAAGCAACCAAACTTCTTCCTCCTGTCCTTGAATTTTAAGAACTGGTGATAATTTTGTAGTTTTTATGTACGTAAAGAGAGCTGAGCCGGTAATCGATCGGTCGTCTCCACCAAAAATTGAGGCGGGAGAAATTACGCTAAGCTGAAGCCCCACCAAGTCCTTTACTATGCCTTTGTAAATTCTTTCCTGCGAACCCCAAAGTTCCAATATTACCTGGATGTTTTCTCGTTGGGTAGTATAGCTAGATATGAGGAAAGGCTCTGACCCGACCCCGCTGGTTGAACTTGCCATTGTTAATTCTCCTATTTTCCTATTAAAAAGAAGGCGCCCCAAAGAAGCGGCTTATCAGGGTGCATCCCCCTTCTCACCTACATTCGCTAAAAGGGTCGCGCCAATCTCAAATGAGCCAATGGCTAGCTGAATGTTGCCTAACTGAAGCGCTTGAACCGCTCGATTAAAGTTGTCAATGCCTTGTGCATACGCAACGGGGTCTGGAAAGATTTCCTGATCTATAGCGTTCTTCTTACAGCTGTTAAGTGAACCCTTAACATCAAGTGCAAACTGATCAGCCTCTGCCATCTTTTTAGCCTCAAAATAGAGACGGATCGCCACGGCACACATTGAGTGCTTTTCTGCCTCTCGAGCCTGTTGGTAAAGAGAAGATAGTTCCGTGTCTCCCGCGGGTTGGCCAAAACTTGAGTTTTCACCAGAGGACATACTGGGAAAAAATCTAACCCAAACTTCCCCTCCTTGAACATAGAGCTGCGGCTGAGCATTTATGGTTCCCCTCTGGGCTACTATGAGGTTAATAAGAGGTTTACCCTCAATTGCTCCATCAGCACCTCCGCGAAGCAAGCTCGGTCTAAGAACTACTAAATTTCGACCAAAGAGATCTTTAACAAACCCCTGCGTCACGCGTTCAGCTGTACCATAGAGCTCCAAAATAACATCGCTCTGCCGATGCCAATCATTTACTTTCCAGCGGTCTAATAGTTCAGTAGCTCCCCCCAACCGTCTACGGAGTGCAGTCATTTCCCTTCCTCAATCAAAGTTAGTCAACAAGGATAGCTGTAGCGTGTCTGCATTAGTCTGCGAACGAAGTATCAGGATAGTCGTAAAATCGCAAGTTAATGAGATCTTCGAAGATCTCTTTGGACTTTTCTACCTTTTTTTTCTCTCTATAGAATTCATAAAGATTTAACCCAATTTGAACAATCTCTTCCCAAGAAAGTGACGAATCCTTAGAAAGGGCATAGGCTACTCTGTATTCAGCTTCTGCTTTATCCAGTTTCTTGATTCTATTCCAGCCTACAGCAGCATCTATGTGCAACAAAGCCACTTCCTCATTTTTGAGATCTTCAGAGGCAGATACCAAGGTATCAACATTAGCGTGTGCCTTCTGAATTATCTCAAGATCTCTTTGGCACGCCTCTACCTTTTCATTTTGACCTCCAGCAGAGGCATAGACTTTCTGAAGCGCCTGATATGTTTTATATAAATCCCTATAATAAACAGGCATATACATACCACTTTGTTTATCATCTAAAAAATCAGGAACCTGCTTATTTCCTATAGAGACTGGTCCTTCCAATTCATCTTGTCTACCGTGACCAGAAACAGAACTCCTAACCTTTTTAAAATCCGGGAGGGGCTTTACCAATGTCGTTTGATTTTTCCTATTGAACAAACTGTATCTCCTAACCCCCTTTTTCTTTATCACTTCAATGGTTTCGCTCTTAAGTTGGTCAATGATTTTATCTTCTAACTCTTTATTGTCAGAAATATATTTTTTAGCCTCGTCACGAGCCTCATCGGCTTTTAAGGCGTTTCCTCTCTTCGCCTCGATAGCAGCCATATTCACCCAACAATCTCCTAATATTCCCCTAACCCCGTGCCGGTTGATCAACGCTTGAGAGCTCGCTACTGTGATACCCTCATTGCAAAAAACTCGAGCTTTATCATAATCTTTTATGTAGAAGTAGGCCTTTGTGAGCTTAAGTAGCGCTTCAACTCGCACACGATGTAATACGCGCCGCAAAACATACTGAGCTGTGTCGTAATCAACGGGTATTTTTGTTTTGTCTAGAGCAAATGCATATTCTCCCTTTCTTAAATATAGGTGACCTAGCTTATAATGCTCACTATTTATGGCAGTAAAAATCTCTTGATAGTTATCAGAGGCTGAAAAAAAATCGCTTGCATTTCCTACAAGGACATGTGCGATAGCCACGCTAAAACGATTTTCAGCTGTAAGCGGATGTTTTTCACCTAGCTCTCGTGTTAAAATATTATGAGCTGCTTGAAACTGCTTGATTGCTCTAGGAACACTTATCTCACAGGCTATCTCTCCTCTTAAGACCAATGAAGTTGCTTTATTTAGCTGACCACTGTTAGAAACCTTGTCAGCTTCGTCAAGAAAATCCGTTCCTGATGTAAAATTTTCTTTTTTTATAGAAATTGCTGCTTGAATAATTAGAAATTGAGCTTTCAATTTTGGTAAGCCATTTAGCTTTCCATCAACTGCAGCTATTAATTCTCGCTCTTGTTCACCAAATTCATTCCGTTCATCAAGTAACTTTAAAAATTCAAGACAAGTCCAATAGAAATACTCACTTTGATCTTTTATACCTACAAATCCGTCATACGCCCCCTTCATATTATTGTACGCCTCATCAAGCCGACCTTCAATGCGATGTAGCTTCCCTAAAATTCCCCGAGCAAAAAGGTGAGAGGGCGACTGTTTCAAGCTTTTTTTTGCAACCAAATCACTCATAATTTTTGCTTCGGAGTAGTGGGTCGTATACTCCGTTAAATGTTCTGCTGCTCTTAAAAAATGGGAAATTTGATCATCATTTAGTGAAATCTTTAGACTATCCGCATGCTGAGATAGGGATGCAATGACCTTAGCCCTGCCGCTATTTTCCTTGACATCCTCACTAACCGGAAAAGAATTATAGTACCTCAATGCGTCAGCCAATATTGAAACTTTCTGTTCTTGTTCAAAAATATCTTCTAACTCTGCTCCACTGCTCACTAAAACAGAGTCGTCGTCTAGGCGAATTATTCCCTCATTTTCTAACGATAATAAGTTATCTTTAGAAATAAAACGTAAAGCTTCTTGCTCGTTAAAGGATTTAGGCATAAATGGTAGGAAATCACAAAACTTTGCTGCTGCAGGATATTTTGCTACAATATCTTTCATTTTTTGTCGTAATGCGGTAGTTTGTTGGCCAGCAAGCAGCCTAGAACTCTCTTCTAAATCAACTTGCCTTGCTCGCTGCGTATTGATAAACAGAGCGTTATCATCAGGTTCGTCTAGCAACCTTTGCTCGATCTGAAAGCTCGCTCCTCCTTTATCATTTGGTAACTGATATTGACGAACCTTTCTTCGAATCAAAACCTCATCAGATGAACGAAGGATACGAAAAGCATGCCCTAAGCATTCTTTAAGAAATGGGGTCGGCTTCCAAAAATCATCTGACGAGTATATCGTGTAAAGATATTCCACTCCTCTTAAGCGACTATCAACAATTCTTGATCGATCAAACACAAGATCTATCAAGAATAATGAAGTTGCAAAAGTTAAATTTGGGTTCTTCCCTAATTCGTACCCGTCTGGCTGGCTCACAATATCAACTGGGGGATCTTGAGTCAAAAGAGCGCGTACCCTCAGGAAATCTTCAAACCATACCCTCTCCATCGGGAGAGAAACTGGGTAGTTCTTCCTGTTTGATACAGCCTCTTGTAGAAGACCTAGATCCTGTAGAGCAATCCCAGCAGTCATTTTGATAACCGACTCAAAAACCACTTTACTTTTTTTGATAAATTCTTTCATTTCTGTTGAGTTGTCGTTTAATTTGAGTACAGCCTGCAGAGCACAATCGATCAAAAATTTTAGCTCATCATCAATCTCACCATTTTTTTTCATCACTTCTAAAATTCTAACCGATTCCTCAACCACTTCCTTGCGTTTAACTGTACCTCCCAAAAAACGAATTGTCTCAAAAATCTGAATAAGCGCCTTCAGTGTTTGTTTGTTAAGAGATTGAGACATTGATACTAAAGCCTCATTTGACTTTACAATGAGCCCAAAGAGAGCTTCCAAAACTTCATTTATTTTAGGTATAACAAGAGCCTCACCAGAACTCGTAATTGCGTTGCTAAAAAGTAAGTTTAACCCCTGTAGAAGAGCATCCTTGTTGTCACCAATCTCTATGTGGTGCAAAAAGTCCCGCACAAGAAACTCGATGATTTCCCCGTCAGGAATAGTTGAAAGCTCAAGAATTTCTTTAATTTTTCCCTTGGTTGGGATTCCTTCCCTAAATTCTTCCACCATACCAAGAGCAAACTTTTTAGCACTTTGATCTTGCCGACCACTTTGAATCCCTTCCTTTAAGTGCTTAGCTAAAGATCTTGCATCCTTGAAAGGAGAAGTCAACGCAGGAGGTCTATCCGCAGCGCCATTAAGCCTAAACTGCAAAATCAAAAATAGTTGACCGCTATTATCCTTTTGTATTAACGGCAAAAGCTCCCATTGCGAGCCTATGGTCTCTCCTTTTTTTGTCACAGTAGCAATTCCTTTCCCGCCAGCTAGAATCGGAATCCAGTCCTTACCACAAATTTGGCGATTAAAGCCACCTACAATCCTCTCTTGTTCGATAACTTCGGGCTTAGATTTAGAGTCGTAACTTACAGATACACTAACATCTGATGTACCTCTTAAAGTTAAGCAACAATTATATTCACGGTACTGAAAATTAATCTCTTGAAAGAGTCGAGAGGCAGGCTCAACAGAGCTGAACGCACCTAAAAGCTGTGATACTTGAAATGAATCCTTTTTCGCTAAAGTAACTGGACTACAAGACATAAATTTGGCTCCTTATTAGGAATGTAACCATAGCAAAACCAGCCACATTTACAAAATTATTTTTCACATCAAACATTCATTCTTAAAAAATTGGAAGATTGGTGACATTTTTTTGATTGTCTAGCCCCCATCTACTTTCCAATTAAAAAGAACGCACCCCAAAGTTCAGGTTTATCTGCGTGGGCATGTCTCTGTTTAAGCATTGCTTGTCCTAGGGCTTTTACCTTGATCATCTTCTTATCAAGGAGGCTTGTGCAAAAATCTGTGCCAATCTCCTGGACTGCATCGTCCGAAGTATTCCAATGAGTCGCCACTACCGAAGGCACACCCACTGCCATAAAAGCCCTGCTTAGTCCAATCACCCCTTCACTCATCTGACTACCCTTTCCTGACAGAAATATAAATCAAACTCTACGCTGAATAAAACTTAAAGTGCAAGAACCCATTGTCGACACCCTCAATAGAGCATTAACACTCTGCAACGCTCTTCTAGAAGCGCTCAAGGCTCTGATCAATTCCTGAGAACGCAGGGAAAGTCTTTTAGGAATAAAAACTTGCAAAAATACTCAAACTCACTAAAACTTCTGAGCTCAAGCAAGAAACTGTTTTAGCTTAACTGCCTCGCCTGTCTCAAGAAAAAGTGATCCTAGCAAAGGTTTGCAAATTCTTATCTCGCCGACTTTGCCAAGATATGCTGTTTACCTTTCATAAGAATTTGACCTAATTACCTTTGAATACACGTCAAAATTGGAGCATAAGACATGACAAGTTCAATAAACACATCGGGATCAGATTCAAACCTGATTTTTAGCTATCCGACTCGAATGAATAACAACCAAGTCACTTTAGAGCTTTGGGGCTCTAAAGAGGCAATAATTAGGGCGGTTGTAAAAAATATAGAAGGAAAGCAAATACGTACAATTTTGCCTTCCAACATTTACAAAGGAGAAGGTCAGCAAATTGCTGCTACAGACCTGTTAGCTTACGTCCAAAATAGACCGATATCACCAGAAATGCGCACTTTAGGGAAAAAGTGCATCATTTGGTTAATACCCTCCGCAAAGGCAGAAACCAGATCTATTAGTGACACAGAAAAGAGCCACTGCGCCCGAGATAATATCATCAATTGGGGGGAAGAAATGGTGTCTCTTCAAAAAATTCTTGCGCCAGATTTTATAAAGAATGTTGAGCAAAGCTACGGTAACAAGTTGGAACTACATAAACTTGGAGCGAGGCACTTTGAAAATGGCATTCGCGCCATTAATAGCTCGCGCTTCCCTGAAGCAATTGACGAGCTCACTAATGCTCTATTTATTTATGTATCAATAGAGGAAGAAACAAAAGCCTACAGCTGTTACAGCTTCCTCGGGGCTGCCTATCAGTCACTTGGAAAAAATCGAGATGCAATAAAATGCCTTGAAAAGTCCTTACAAATTTCGCTTAAAAAAAATCTAGGGCAGGAGAGGGATATCTACGGGAGCATCGCGATCTGTTACGACTCCCTTAAAGATTATAAAAAAGTTATCGAATACTGCAAACAAGCCTTGAAAATCGCAAGAACGCAAAAAGACCAAAATGGAAGAATTTCTACGTACGATAATCTCAACAACCTCGGTATCGCTTACACCTCTCTAGATGAATACAGAGCAGCTATTGAAATCTACGAAGAGGCCTTGAATGTTGCAGTAGATTTAAAAGACAAGCGCAAACAACAAACAAGCTGGGAACGACTCGGCAATGCTTACCTTCGTATACCAGATTGCCGAAAAGCAATCAAGTGTCTTGAAAAACAACTGGAAATTGCAGATGATATGCAGAATGAAGCTGGCAAAACAGATGCCTATTCAAGCCTTGGTGTCGCCTACCACATTCTAGGTAACGATACTAAGGCTATTGAATACCACAAAAAAGCACTAGAAGTAGCAAAAGAGCAAAAAAACACCGGCAGCATAAGACGAGCGTACGGAAATCTCGGCAACGGTTACTATGGCTGTAAAGAATATAAAGAAGCAATTGAATGTCACAAAGAGTGTCTGAAAATTGCCGTTCAGACAGAAAATCAAGAGGACGAGGGTAATTGCTATACAAACCTCGGGAACGCTTACTATGCCCTTAACAAATACGATTTATCAATTGAATTTCAACAAAAAGCCTTAATAATCGCCGAGGAGTTAGAAAACGATAATGCTAAAAGACGCGCTTACAGTGGCCTTGGAAACGCTTACCGAGTCCTCAAAAAATACGATGAGGCGATTAGATGTCTTGAAAAGGCTTTGAAAATTGCTAATGGTGGCAAAGACAGATTCAGTGAAGCAAAAACTAGCGCTAATCTTGGAATATGTCTTTCAGAAATTGCTAAATACGCTGAATCAAATCAACATCTTAATCAATCCATCGATATCTTTTCTAAACTTCAGTCAGAGCTAAGGCGCGATGAGTGGAAAATATCCTTTTTTGAGCAGCTATCACAATCCTACCAAGTGCTCGAAGATAACTACTATGCCACTGGAAAGATAAAAGAAGCGCTTGAAATTTGTGAAAAAGGACGAGCGCAAGCACTTTCTGATCTCTTCTGCGATAGACTCAAGCTTTCTACTGAAGGAAGGAAAGCTAAAGAAAAGATTACGCTTGAGAAGATGCAAACAATTGCTAAAAGAGAAAAAACTTCCTTTGTCTATTTCTCCAGATCATTCAACAACGAAGTGAATGTTTGGGTCATTAAAGATAAGGCAATGCAGAGCAAAAAAATTGAGCTTCCAGAGGGCTTTAAAACAGAAGCTCCTCTATCTCAAGCGGGAGACGCGCCTCGACAATCCTTGATAGACCGTTTTCTTCCTAATCGCGGACTCTCCTTTAACTTTCAAAACAGCTCTACGAAACTTAAGGAGGAAGTACCGGACGAAAGCTCGCATCTTTCAGAAGGGTTAGAAAAATGTTACCAAGTCTTGATCTCCCCAATAGAAGGGTGGCTTGATTGTGAAAGGCTTACAGTTATTACTGACGCCACAATGCGAGATGTGCCTTTCGCTGCTCTTTATAAAAATGGCCCAAACGGAAGAGAATACCTCATAGATAAATACACCATTTCGATGACTCCTTCTGTTAGAGTCTTCGACCTCCTCCACGAACTGAAGCCTCTTAATTACGGATCGGCATTAATTGTAGCTGATCCTGACATCAAAGAGAAAAGGCTTCATGG
>JAJFMK010000264.1 GCA_021772215.1 Chlamydiota bacterium
GAGACCTTCACCTTCTATCGCTTACCAGTGCAGCATCACAAGCATATGAAAAGCACCAATCTTATTGAGAGAATGAATCAGGAAATCAAAAGAAGGACTCGAGTTGTTAGAATATTTCCCAACCAACAGAGCTGTTTTAGGTTAATCATGTCATTAGTAGTAGAAGCTCATGAAGGCTGGCTCGAAGATAGCAGATACTTAAATATGAACCTTCTTTGGGAAGAGAAAAGAGAACAGCTAATCAAAATTAACAAGGCAGCATAACCAAAAGGAGAAGTTACACCAGGTCAATTTGCACATAATTCTGGACACAACCAAAATTCGATACAATCAGCGATCCTCAGCTGAAAGAGTCAACAGCCGCCTTAAAGATGATTTCGGCGGGAGAATGCTTCGTGTGCGCAGTCATGTTAAAGTGTCATGTCATCTGATGTTTGGTATTCTAGCCTTAACCGCAGACGCAATACTAAACCTTGTTCGCTAACAGCTCATTCTTTTCAGTGCTTGTACTCTCTTAGGGACGCTCCCTCCAACTCTTAAATAGGCCATTAGAAGAGTATTTTACTTGAAAATCTACTTGAGTACGACAAACTTCCCAGCTCCACCAATATTTTGTTTAGATCGAAGTTATGAACATTTATTTCTCATCGAATTTTGCAAGTGGCTCGTTTCTTATAAGATTTAATCGCTTTATGGTAATCCCGGAGTGAGCAATAAGCGTTGCCAAGACTTACATAAGTACCTCTCAAACACTCATGATCTCCCTTTTCTTTTGCAATTTTTAAACCCATCTCAAAATATTCAATTGCTTGGCGAAAATCTCCAAGAGAAAAGTAGGAATTACCAAGGGTGCTGTAGGCGCTCCCCTCTTCCTTTAGATTGCCTAGTTCTTTTGTTAATTTTAATTGTTCCTTATAAGAATCAATCGCTTTGCGAAAATCCCCAAGAAAGTGGTAGGCATTTCCAAGGTTTCCGTAACAGCCCCCTGCATTCCTCTTATCTCCAAGCAATAGGTGAATAAATAGCGCCCTGGTAAACCAGATGATAGCATCAACAAAGCGTGAATATTGATAAAGCTGGGCGCCGATACTAAAAAGCCTTGCTCCGAAAACATTAAGGTCTTCTTTGGTACGACAATTCTGTCTAATGATTTCACAAAAATCGCCACCCAAAAGATTTTGAGATGACGCTCCCTGTTCTTCTAACGAGGCAAAAGTAGGAAGCAACCAAGCTATCTCCTCATTTCCCTGAATGTATAGCACTGCTGATAGCTTTGTGGTTTTCAGGTAAGCTAAAAGAGCTGAACCGGTAATCGATTGATCTTTGCCTCCAAGAATTGAGGCCTCAGAGATGACACTGAGCTGCTTTCCAGACAGGTCTTTTACTACACCTTTGTTGATCCTTTCTTCAGAGCCCCAAAGTTCTAAAATTACAGGAACTTCCTTTCGATAAGCCGTGTAGCTATAGAGCAGGAAGGGTTCTGGACTAATGCCACTGGTTGAACTTACCATGATCAATTCTCCTATTTTCCAATTAAAAAGAACGCGCCCCAAAGGTGCGGCTTATCGGGGTGCGCTTTTCGCTGTACAAGCATTGCTTGTCTTAGGGCTTCTGCCTTGGTCATCTCTCTATTAAGAAGGTTGTGGTAGAAATCTCTCATGAGGTCTACCGTAACCTCGTCCTGAATACTCCAGTGGGTTGCGACCACAGAGGGGGCGCCAGCCCCTAAGAAGGCTCGGGAGAGGCCAATGACGCCCTCATGCCTTTGCGCCCCCTTTCCCGTTTGACAGGCACTTAAAACAACAAGATCAGCCTTCAAATTGAGTTTTTGAATCTCGTCCGCATGGAGCATCTCCATTTCACCGTTTCCGTTAGTGAGGCAGAGCCCTCCTTCAAAAACCGAATCTTTATTAAATCGTGCATCTGCTGAACCGTGACAGGCAAAATGAAGAATAGAGACATCGGAAGCCGTCTGTTTTATGGCTTCGGCAGTAGCTCCATCTTCGCTTAAAAATTTTGAACTTGCCATTTCTCTGGCTAGAATTTGTCCCTCTCTTTTTGCCCCAGGCAGTCTTTTCCCTTTAATGGCAGGGTCAGCGACAATCAGCGCCGACCCGTCTTTTTTGGGTTTTTGGTCATGAAGAAGATCATAGATTCGAAGAGAAGGCGCCATCGAAATGGTGTGTTTATCGATGAGGTACTCTCTTCCATTAGGGCCGTTTTTGTAAAGGGCCGCAAAGGGAACATCTCGCATTGTTGCATCGGTGATAATTGTTAGTTTCTCACCATCTAACCACTCCTCTATAGGAGCTATTAATTCCTGATAACATTTTTCTAAGCCTTCTGATAAATGAGCATTTTCATCCAACTGTTCCTCTTTTTCTTGGGGTTGTTCATTAAGACCTTCTAGGTTAATACGAAGAGATCGAACAGGAAGATAGTCGCCCATTAACGATCGGCGCGTTTCATTTCCCTCTTGCGACGGAAGCGCTTTTGTTTGAAAACCCTCAGGCAGTTCTATCTTCTTGCTGTGAATTCCATCTTTTTTAACGACCCAAACATAAATATCGTTATCAAAAGATCTAGATAAATAGACAAAGGAGGTTTTTTCTCTTCTGGCGATCTCTTGCATTTTCTCAAGATTAAAATTTTCTAATTCTTGCTGTGCATTACTAGAAAGATCAAGACGGTTGCAATAGAGGTCAAAAAGAGCGCGAGCACGTCCCTTTTCACAAGTCTCAAGGGCTTTTTCTACGTTACCAGTAGCGAAGTAATTTTCCTTTAACTTGAGGTATGATTTTGACTGCTCTTCAAAAATCGAAATTTTCCACGCATCATGCCCCAAACTAGCTTGTATACCAGAATAGATTGCAATTGCTTGAATAAATGCTTCTTCCGACTTTGAATGTTGCTGCAGTTCAAAAAGAGATAACCCAAGGTTGTGGTTTACTCGACCCTCGCTCGCTTTGTTACCGATCTCTTTCGCAATTTGCAGGTCCTTCTCATAATATTCAATCGCTTTGCTGCACTCCCCAAGGGATTGAAAAACATTACCGAGGTTACCGTAAGCATTCCCCTCCCCCGCCTTGTCACCGATCTCTTTCGCGATCCAGAGGTGCTTTTCATGATATTCAATTGCTTTAGGGTGTTCTCCAAGCGACCTGTAGGTATTACCGAGGTTACCGTAGGCAACCCCCTCTACCATTTTAGCTCCGATCTCTCTCGAAATTTGCAAGGACTTCTCATGATATTCAATTGCTTTGCGGTACTCTCCAAGAAGGCGAGAGACGATGCCTAAACTACTGCAGGCTTTCCCCTCCCCTGCCTTGTCACCGATCTCTTTCGCGATCTGGAGGCACTTTTCATGATATTCAATTGCTTTAGGGTGTTCTCCAAGCGACATGTAGGTATTACCGAGGTTACCGTAGCTACCCCCTTCCCCTGCTTTGTTATCGACCTCTTTCGCAATTTGCAAGGACTTCTCATGGTATTCAACCGCCTGACGATAATCTCCAAGGGTTTGAAAGGCATTGCCGAGGTTACCGTAGCTACCCCCTTCCCCTGCTTTGTCATCGACCTCTTTGGCAATTTGCAGGTCCTTCTCGTGATATTCAATTGCTTTGCGATATTCTCCGAGGGAGTCGTAGGCGTTGCCGAGGCCGCAGTAGGCACGTCCCTCACCCACCTTGTCACCGACCTCTTTCGCAATTTGCAAGGACTTCTCATGGTATTCAACCGCCTGACGATAATCTCCAAGGGTTTGAAAGGCATTGCCGAGGTTACCGGAGCTACCCCCTTCCCCTGCTT
>JAJFMK010000265.1 GCA_021772215.1 Chlamydiota bacterium
CGCAATTGCGCACCATTCCCGTCACCATCCATCACGCCGTCAAGGATGCGGCGGCGATGTTAACGCCGCAGCTTATTGTCCACACCGCAATCGTAACGGCCGAAGCCTTGCGCGATGATTTTGCCATCGCCAATCCGCGCATCGTCATATCCGGGCTCAACCCGCATGCGGGCGAGGCTGGCGCGCTTGGGGTTGAGGACGACATGATTATCGCGCCCGCGGTCGATGAATTGCGCGACTTAGGCCTCAATGTGCGCGGTCCCCTCCCCGCCGACACCATGTTTCACGAAGAGGCGCGCGCGACGTATGATGCGGCGCTGTGCATGTTGCACGACCAAGCACTGATACCGGCGAAAACGCTGGCGTTTCATGACGCCGTCAATGTCACGCTTGGCCTGCCGATTGTGCGCACCTCGCCCGATCACGGCACGGCGCTCGATATCGCCGGCAAAGGCGTTGCCCGCGCCGACAGCCTGATCGCGGCCATCCGCCTTGCCGCCGACATGGCGCATACGCGCCGCGAAAATTTATGACTTCGGACCTGCCGCCCTTGCGCGAGGTTATTGAGCGCTATGATTTGGCGGCGAAGAAATCCCTCGGCCAGCACTTCCTGCTCGACCTCAACATCACCCGCAAAGTCGCCAGAGCCGGCGCTGTCAACGCTGATGACACGGTGCTGGAAATTGGCCCCGGCCCCGGCGGGTTGACGCGCGCGCTTTTGGAGACCGGCGCCCGTGTCATCGCCATTGAGCGCGACCGGCGTTGCATCGAGGCGCTTGGCGATATTGCGGGCGCGTTTCCAGATCGGTTGCGCATTGTCGAGGCGGATGCTTTGAAAATCACGACGCCAGAACTTGTCGCCGGGGCTGCGCCGGTGAAAATTGTCGCCAACCTGCCTTACAATATTTCAACCGAATTACTGATCCGGTGGCTCAAAGCCGGCCCGGAATTATGGAGCCGGATGGCGCTAATGTTCCAACGCGAAGTCGCGGACAGGATATTGGCGGCGCCCGGATCAAAAACCTATGGGCGTCTTTCGGTGATCGCCCAGGCGACCGCGTCGCCATCGCGCGGCTTTGACCTTCCCGCACGCGCCTTCACGCCGCCGCCAAAGGTGACATCAAGCGTGGTTGTGTTCGAGCCTGCAACAGAGCCGTTTGAATTCACCGCGAATCTTGAAAAAATAACCCAGGCCGCGTTTTAACAGCGCCGCAAAATGTTGCGCAGTTCAATGAAATCCGTTTTCGGCGCCCGCCTCGCCGATGTGCTTGAAGAGGCTGGCGTCAAAGAGACATTGCGCGCCGAAGACGTCACCGTCGCGCAATATAAAATCCTGGCGGCGCAACAAATCTAACTCTGCAACGCCTCGTGCTCGCCGCGCTCAAAGCTTTCGGTGAGTTTAAACTTCTGTATTTTCCCCGACCCGGTCAACGGCCATTCGCTGACATAAATCCAGTAAGCCGGCGTCTTTTGCGGCGACAGCCGCTCGCGGATGAAGGTTTTTAATGCGGCCGCGGTCGGCTTGTGCTCCGATGTTGGCCGAATGAAGCACGCAACCTCCTCGCCCCATTTTTCATCCGCGACGCCGACAACAGCCACCTCTGCAATCGCGTCATGTTCAAGCATCGCATTTTCAATTTCCGCCGGAAACAGGTTTTCACCGCCGCGAATAATCAACTCCTTCACTCGCCCGGTGACGGCCACATAACCTCTAGCATCCATGCGGCCGAGATCGCCCGTATGCAGCCAGCCATCTTTGTCAATGGCGGCGGCGGTCGCCTCCGGGTTGTCGTTGTAGCCGGTCATCACCAGATAGCCGCGCGCGCAAATTTCGCCCTGGGCGCCGACCGGGACCACTTCATTGGTCTGCGTATCGCGAACTGACACCTCAACATGCGGTACTGGCTGGCCCACCGTTTTGGTCAAATCATCTATGCTGTCATCGCATCTGGTCTGCGTGATCACGGGCGAGGCTTCGGTCTGGCCGTAAACAATCTGGATGATGCTGCCAAAACGCTCCTCGGCGCTGCGGATAAGCTCCGGCGCCACCATCGCGCCGCCGGACATCATCTTTTCTACTGACGAAACATCGCGCCCGCTTTTGCGGGCCTCTTCAATCAGCGCGACAATCATCGTCGGTACACCGAGAATAAAGCGGGTGCGCTCTCGCTCGGTGACGCGGATGACCATTTCAGGGTCGAACATTGGCGCCAATAACATTGTCGCGCCGACGCCGAGGCCGCCAAGCACCAAAATGGCGCAGCCAGTGGTGTGAAACAGCGGCATATGATGAATGAAAACATCGCCAGCGCTGACGCCCCCCCGCGTCAACGCATCAACGCCATTTTGTGTAAGACCGTGATGGTGGAGCAGCGCGCCCTTGGGAAATCCCGTGGTGCCGGAAGTATATTGAACTTGCGCAACATCATCCGGGTGCACATTCGGCAGAACGCCGTCATCAGCGCCGGCATAAAGCGCCTCATTATCAGTCAATAATATCCGCCGGGTAATCGCCGGCAGTTGATCGCATGCCTCATCGGCGATTTTCTGCATCGGGTTGCCGCGGAACTCTTCAACATAATAGATTGCCTCAGAGCGCGACTGTTCAAGAATGTATTTCAGCTCGCGCGCCTGATAGGCCGGATTGATGGTGACCAGCGTTACGCCCGCCATCGCGGCGGCAAGTTCCAACACCACCCATTCAGGAATATTGTTCGCATAGACCGCAATGCGCGCACCCTTGTCATGGCGTGTCGCCAGCGCTTTGGCCAAGCGCTCTGCATCCGTCAATAATTCCGCATAGGTCCAGTTGCGCGCAAGATCGCCGTCATAGGTCAGCTCTGTTAACGCCGCCCTGTCGGAAAAAGCCTCCGCCTGACGGCGCAGCATGTCGCCGATGGTCACAGGCTCGGGCGCGTCGCCCGATTGCGCGGGAAAATAAGACTGCTCTAATGAAACCTTGTACATAAAACCCCTATTTCAATTTATGCCTGACGGATGATTTGCGTTTGCGTGACGACCGCCGCGAGCTTACCGTCATCGCGGAAGATTTCAGTCTTCCAGACTTGCAGCGTACGGCCAATATTGACCGGCGTCGTTACCGCTTTTGCCGTCTGCCCTAGCGGTATGGGACGCAGAAAATTGGTCTTGCTTTCGATAGTGCTGGTTGTCGAACCAGGCGGCATGTTCACGAAAGCACCAATGCCGCCCATATTATCGGCCAGCGCCATGATCGCGCCGCCATGCAGCGTCGCCGGAATGGTGCAATGATCATGCGTGACTTTTAACTCGCCCTCAATGCGGTCTTTAGTGACCAGGGTCATCACCACGCCCATAAGTTTTGCAAATGGCGCATTGTTTTCATTCAGCGCTGCCGTGAGGTCCTCGTCCGTCATTGCGCATCCGCATTGATCAGAACGGCGACGAGCAAGGCCGTCTCATCGCCATGATTGACCCAGGCATGGTTGGTCGCGCGCTGTATAACCACATCGCCAGGCGTCAGCCGCGTCGGGCCGCCATCGTCGAGCAACAAATCGACCTCGCCCTTCAGCAGGATGATAACGTCAAGCGTATTGGTTTTGTGCATCATCGCATGGCGCGACGTATCCACACGCGCATGGCCTGCGCCAACGGCGCCAAACCCAAACGCCGCCGCGGCCTCGCGCTCCTCCGCTGACTTTGATGCATCCTCGGGCTCAACGGTAAACCACCGCACTTTGACGGCGTCGGCGTCGGGCTCAAGTTTGAGGTCCTGGTCTTTCAGCGTGTCGGTTACATCAAGCAGCCCATTGGCAGTGAGCGACGCGGTCCAGATTTCAGCAAGCCCCGCCTCCTCAACGGCGATCAGCTTCGCCGCCGCGCCGTCGATCAGGATGCGTGAGCGCCCGTCGCTGCTTTCATCCGTGACGACGCGTCTTAGTGATTGCCAATCCACGCGGCTATTCCAGATTGCTCAGTGAGTTCACAATTGATGCGGCGTCATAGACATCAACGTCATCGGGCGTTTCGCCTTCTCCCATCAGAACTTCAATGCGCGCGGTGAAATAATCCTGTGCGCCAACCCTTCCGACATTCCCGCCGACGCCAACGCTCCCGCCGCCACGCCGGCCATAAGAGCCGGTGCCAAGTCCCGCACCCAGAGAAACGCCGCCGCGTTTTTCCCGGGTCATGTCCCGGGCGATAATGCGAAACCAGCTATAGCCCTCGCGCAGAGCCAGTT
>JAJFMK010000266.1 GCA_021772215.1 Chlamydiota bacterium
CTTCAAGCTAGTGATAATCACTGATGAGAAGAAGAAGGTGGCCAAAAGATCCATCGTCTTGTAGCCCTCACTTAGGCCAAAGAAGAAGGTGTCCATAGGCTCTAGTGGGCTTTCGGCAATAGGATGACCTGTCATCAACCCTTTAACAATAATGACGCCCAATGAGACGAGTAGAAAGGGTGTGAGCACTTTACCGATGATATCAACAATGCGGCTCTTGCGGATGGTGAGGACGAAGATAAGCAGTGTAGCGCCGAGGCTAAACCAGGGCAAGGAGAGCTCTGGGATAAACATCTTTGTTGTGGAGTAGGAGAGCGTGATTGTGCGCGGCATTGCTCCTAGCGGGCCGATAAAGAGAATAATCGCTAAAGAGACAAGGTAGCCGGGAATTTTTCCAATGCGGCTAAAGAAGGCTTGATAATCACCATTAAATAGCGTTGCACTTAAAAGTCCAATGAAGGGGGCGCCAACGGCGGTGATTAAAAGGCCAAGCATCGCGTAGAAGCTATTGCTCTGAGCGTACTGTCCAACGGCTAGTGGGAATACTACATTTCCGGCTCCAAAGAACATGGCAAAAACGGCAAAGCCTGTCATGACAGTTCTGGACTTAAATAAATTTATTGTCTTTCTAAGCATCTCTTTCAAAAAATTTGATTGATCTCAATATATAATACTATGATTTTTCCTAAAGGGAAAGGTATAAATTATTTTTAATTGCTTTTTCGGTTGAGTAGCCCCTATAATATTGTAACTTATGACTAACGAAGAACTGGCTAAACATATCAGGGTCAACCCCTCTATACTCTCAGCAGATTTTGGATATATTGCCGATGAGGTCAAACGCCTTGAGGATGCGGGTGCCGATGAGATCCATATCGATATTATGGATGGACACTTTGTTCCCAACTTGACGATGGGACCTAAGATGTGCGCTGCGATCAACAGTGCCACTGATCTTTTCTTGGATGTCCATATCATGGCCTATAATCCCTTTGACTACATCGAGCGCTTTGTGCAAAGTGGGGCCGATCGCATCACGTTCCATCTGGAGGCGACAGAAGATGTAGAGGATACGCTAAACTTTATCCGCAAATGTAACATTGAAGCGGGGTTAGCCATCTGTCCTGAAACATCTGAGACATTGGTTACAAAATATTTAGATAAATGTGATCTTCTACTTTTAATGACTGTTCATCCCGGATTTGGAGGACAGGAGTTTATCCCCGATGTTTTAGAGAAGGTTTCGATGATGCGCTCTATCTGTGACAAGATCAACTTGAGAAAGGGCGGGAAGACAGGTGAAGGATTGCCCCCCTTTGATATCCAAGTTGATGGAGGCATTAACAAAGAGACAGCTAAACGCTGTTTTGATGCGGGTGCCAATGTCTTTGTCGCCGGATCTTCCATTTTCGCCGCACCGACATTGAAAGAGGGAATTGATAATTTAAAAGAGGCAAGCCGAGGTTAAAATATGGTACTGAGCGATCAAATCGCAGTGGGGATGACCCTTAAAATTGGAAAGAAACTCTACCGTGTGGAGTCTTGTGTCAAGGTGACTGTTCCTAAAGGAACACCCTTTGTAAAGACGAAGCTCTGCGAATTGAGCAGCCACGATATGATAGAGAAAAATTTTAAGCCGAATCAGTCTGTTTCAGATGTGGCTATGAAAGAGCGACGGCTAGAGTATCTCTATCTTGAAGGAAAAGACTACCTATTTATGGATATCGACTCTCTCGATCAGATTCTCGTTCCTTCCCAAGTGGTCGGCTCACGTGTCAACTATCTAAAAGAGGGGACAGAAGTACTCGCTTCATTTTTTGGTGACAACGTCTTCTCTATTGAGCTGCCACAGTTTCTAGAACTCATGATCTCCGGTTCAGACGACTCTTCAGAAAAGAGCGTCAACGCTGGCTCAACAAAGACAGCTATTTTAGAGACGGGAGCCAAGGTGGAGGTGCCTCCCTTTATTGAGGTGGGAGACATTATCAAAGTCGATACAAAAACGGATGAGTACATCCAGAGGGTATAGGTTATGGATTTAAAGCAGATCGAAAAGCTGATGATGGCGATGCGTCGTTACGGCACGAAACGGCTTTTGTTGAAACGAGAAGGGTTTGAAATTGAACTTGAGCGCGAAGGCGAGCCCCCGCAGTCCCCGATGACTCTTCCACAGGAGCTTATAGATGCGGCAGCTATGAAAGCGGCTAAAGAGCAAAAATTCCACCTCCCTAAAAGTGAAACGCCTCCCATTCATAAGAGCGACGCTTCAGTCGCTGAAGTTGCAGAAGGGGAGCATGTGGTCTCGCCGATGGTGGGTACCTTCTACCGTGGTCCATCACCGTCAGATCCGCCATTTGTGAAGGTGGGCGACACCATCGACGAAAATAGTGTTGTCTGTATTGTAGAAGCGATGAAGGTGATGAATGAGATTAAGGCTGGTGTCACCGGTACTGTCAAAGAGGTCCTTATTGAGGATGGACATCCCGTAGAGTTCGGTACAAAGCTCTTTAAGGTCGATTAATGAAGAAAGTCTTAATCGCTAACCGTGGAGAGATTGCTGTACGCATCATTCGCGCTTGCCACGACTTGGGACTGCAGACGGTCGCTATCTACTCCACGGTAGATCAGGAGGCGCTCCATGTTCTTCACGCTGATGAGGCGATCTGTGTTGGAGAGGGGCCGGCGAACCGCTCCTATTTAAAAATTCCCAATATTCTCTCAGCCTGCGAAGTCTCCGGTGCCGATGGTATTCACCCCGGTTTTGGCTTCTTAAGTGAGAACGCCAACTTCGCCTCGATCTGTGAAAGCTGCGGAATTAACTTTATCGGACCATCGTCTAAGACGATTGCCCTCCTTGGCGATAAGTCTAAAGCAAAATCTACGGCCAAAAAAGCTGGCTGCCCCACCATTCCCGGAAGTGAGGGCGTTGTTGAAAATCTCGATCAAGCATTAGACGAAGCGAAAAAATTTGGCTTCCCCATCTTCATTAAAGCTTCTGCTGGAGGCGGGGGAAAGGGGATCCGCATTGCGCAAGATGAGAAGGACTTTGTGCGTCAGTTCGCTGCAGCGCGTGCTGAGGCTGAGGCGAGCTTTGGTAATCCAGACGTATATCTAGAGAAGATGATCGTTAACCCACGCCACATCGAGGTGCAGGTGATGGGGGATCAGCATGGTAATCATGTTCATCTCTATGAAAGAGACTGCACAACGCAAAGGCGGCGTCAAAAGCTAATTGAAGAGACGCCCTGTCCAGTGATCGATGACGCTTTGCGTCTTCGTATCTGTGAATCAGCTGTTGCTGTTGCACGAGAAGCTGGCTACTACTCTGCAGGAACGATTGAATTTCTCTTAGATGAGAACAAAGACTTCTACTTTATGGAGGTCAATACACGGATTCAGGTCGAGCATACTGTCACCGAAGAGCTAACAGGTATTGACCTCGTCAAAGAGCAAATCCGTGTGGCTCAAGGAGAGAAGCTCTCTTTTAAGCAAAAAGATGTGAAACCTTCCGGTCATGTTATTGAGTTTCGTATCAACGCCGAAGATCCAAAAAACCACTTTGCCCCCTCTCCAGGTCGCCTCGAATACTACCTTCCTCCCGGCGGCCCTCATGTCCGTGTTGATAGCGCCTGCTACTCAGGCTATATGATTCCGCCCAACTACGATTCGATGATTGCCAAGCTGATTGTGAAGGGAAAGGACCGCACCGAAGCGATCGCTGTTGGAAGGCGCGCTTTAAGAGAGTTTCATATCGGCGGCATCCATTCGACAATACCGTTCCACCTCTATATGCTCGAAGATCCGCGCTTTATAGAGGCCAATTTCAACCTTCTCTATATCGACGATTTGATCGACGGAGGCTGCAAGTTTACATAGAAGGGACAAAGCGGTAAGTGAAGGTAGTGTTCAAACTGGGATATCAGGTTATCCCTCACCATTCGTGCATATGAGAAGAAAGTCTTGGAACTAATTCAAAGGCTATTGTAAAAGTTGAAGGTTTAGAGCACTTTACTCTCAGTTATGGATCAAATTGGAACTTATCTATTTCAGATTGGCATGAAGTCCACTTTTAGAGGCAATGGAAAGTCGGTGATCCTGTGATCCTTGTTATTAACATCAGTCCCTACACACGGTATGAAGGTTGTCTGCTCCATCCTTTAGACATTAAACGGACCAAAACAGCTTATCTATTGGATAGAAACATTGACTGAGTTAACAATTGATGAAGACGATTATGTGTCGGCTGACTGGTTTCATAATCTCTACGATAAGGCTAGCGAAAACCTCAATGATTTGATTGCAAAAATTCAGTCACTGGCAATCTGTAAGGTCTTTTCGGAAGAGTATCAAGGAACTATAGGATCTAAAATCCGCTCATTAGCGCCCTATGTGATTTTAGGGCTTAGCTCTAAATATCTGGCTATCCGACTGGTTGCTAGCGCTGTGGCACTTTGTGGAATATTCTGCCTAGTTTTTGATACTTGGGCTATTAAATCACTAAATCGATTGCCCTCAGATCTTCCCTATCAGGGACACTATTTTTCAATGAGTGAGATAGAGGAACGGGGGGAATTTATTGAGCTGAGGGATGGGTCGCTCTGGCGGTTTGCTCAAGAGGATCAGGGCAAGCTTAGACAGTGGCTTTTAGACGATCAGCTCTCAGTCTGTATGTTTCCGTTTGTTAAAGTCGGGCATTTGCAATTCTACCTTTTCAATCATAGAACGAAAAATGGAATCAAGTTAACCTTGGAGTCTGCTGCCCCTAAAGAGAATCTTAATGCACTGAGCCCCTACAGGATACAACAGGGGAGGGTTCTAACACTATCTGATGGCTCGCAGTGGTTGATAGGAAATTTTCCCTACTACTATGTATATCAAGTTAAATATTGGGAGTCAGATGATCGAGTCACTATCTTGACCAACAGTCAATATTTTGATCGAAACGCATCTATCCTATTTAATCAGACGAGAGGTTCAATAGTCGTTGTTTATCCTATTGAAATCTAGCTGCGCCCTGCCAGGACAATAGTCATAATTGAAAAATTATTGATCTCTTAAATTGCTCTTTATCTTTTCTTAACAGATCCAATATAACCTATTGCATTCTTGTGGGTGGGAAGGTGCAAGTGTTTTTAGTCTAACAAATAAGGAGACAAGAAAATGATTAAACGAACATTTCATATAATTATTGCTTCAAGCATGGCTGTGACAACGCTTATGGCGGCGCAGAATGAGCCGATTGTCGATGAGACGACATTAGGAATGCCAGCGGGTGAGGGAAACTATGCTCCAATTGGTGCCATGGACGTGATAGCTGAAGAGGGAGAGAGTGTCGAAGACCGTATCTCTTTTGAAGAGCTCTGCAAGTCGATGGTTCCCGATGAGACAACACCAAAAAGTGTTGAGAAACAGTCAAGAAAAAAGGGCGCCAAAGGCGTCAACAAAGAGTCAGCCTATCGCTATGGCCAGTCTCAAGATCTCAGCGTTGACAAGATGTCTGCTTACGTCCTCCCGAGCGACTACTACGTCTACTCCGGCTATGATCACTGGGCTACATTCTTCTCCAACGACTGCCGCGTTGTGCAGATGGAAGATGAAACCAGATGGCTCGTTGCTGACTATGATGTCTATAAGACACTAAGCTGGAGATCAGAGGATTATATTGCTATCTATCCTAACTACTCCTATTTCTCTAAGGATATCTATAAGTACCGTCTCGTCAACAGACGAAATGGTGATGTTGTTGAAGCGAAATTGACACGCGGCCCTCTCGTCGGTGGACCTTTTACTAAGATGGTTATGGCCGTTGACGCCTACAACAGCGCTCTCTTCTTAACTGATGGGACGCAGTGGTCTGTTCGTAGTGGAGATTACAGCGAGCTTCGTAAATGGCAGGTCAATGATTTCGTGATCATCGCCATCAACGACGGCTTTTGGTCTGGCTACTTCTATCCGACAGTGCTGATCAACGTCACACGTAATGAATACGTCTTCGCGAAGATTCAATAATAATAATTAATAATAAGGAGAATAGTCATGGTTCCAGAACCAGGATTTCATAGCAGAACACCAGCTCACGCTGCAGCAGTAGATCATACTGGCCACGGTTACGTGGGAGCTAGGAGTGATCACCGAAGAGGGGGTCAAATACCCACTACAACCTACGGCGGTGGTTATTATGCAACCAACGGCTCCCAAGATAATGGAACGGTTGGTTTCTTACGAACTTTGGGCGCAATCGCTGATATGATTCGCATTTGCGACTTTTTTAGTGGCTCCTCAAGGGGCCATCGCAAAAACGGTGAGTATCTAATTGCTACCTGCTTGAGCATTGCTGTCCTTGGTGTTATCATCAAGAGTCCGGTGACAGTTGCCGTCTCCTTAATTGGAGCCTTCATCTTTGCCGCTGGAAAATAATAACTCTCCCCACCCTTGAACCATTTCAAGGGTGGGGTCTTCAACTCAAAAGGATTAAAAACTATGGGTAACACTAAACCACTAGGTAACACCGAGACTACTCCAGACGGAATGCACGCAAGGTCGGCTGCCCCCACCACACCAACACCTCCTCAAGCAGCATCAACTCACCAAGCAGCGATGTCAGCTTTAGCTCCCGCCGCACCAGCTCACGGAGCCGTTGGCGGATCAACAACAACAACTACCCCTGCTGCACCAGCAGAGCCTGGTATGCACGCCAGACCAGCTGCTCCGGCTACAGCTCACGGGACCGTTGGCGGATCAACAACTACGTCAACTACAACAACTACCCCTGCTGCACCAGCAGAGCCTGGCATGCATGCCAGACCTGCTGCTCCGACTACAGCTCACGGGACCGTTGGCGGATCAACTACTACATTTGCTGCGCAGACAGGATTTGGCATGACGGCTCCTATGTTTGCAGAAACACCTGATTTAACAACTCGGGTAGGCTTTAATCCCTTTGATGATAGCAAAAAACAAGAACCCGGTTTTCATCGTAGAGCTGCTCTGACTGCTGCATTTGATGCAAGAGCGGCTGCTCTTGCTGCAGAAGCGTTAAATACAGTACAATTGGCCCACCAGCCTGCTCCTGTCATATTGACGCAGCCAGCAGACAATTTTTCGATTTCTGCCGGAGCCGGTGGTGGCGGTGGTGGCGGAAGCGGCGGTAGACTAGGCGGCGTAATCTCCAATATACCTACTTCTAGCGCTACCAGCACAAGGCTTACCCGTTCAACCAGCGAAAGCTTCGAATGTCTCTTTAAGGCTTTTGCTGCCCTGGCTACCTTGGGTGCTATCGGGATTCCTATTGGAGCTGTGAAGCGCTCACCCCCAATTGTTGTCGCAGCGATTGTTGCAATTTTTGTTGGTGTCATTGGCGCTGTTGTTGCTTCAGATGATTAATATTAAACGAATAAGGAGGAAAATATGTATCATCAAAATGGAAATATAGGTGGGGGATATCACGCAAGGCCGCCGCAAGGTGGCTACCCCGCACCTCAAAGGGGACCGAGCTTTAATGGACCACCTGCTTTGGTCACTGCTGAGAGGACTAATTATTTTTTCCATGGTCACTATGCTGGATCAGAAACGAAAATGCATGGAGCTGTCGGAGCTCGCTCTGATGATAGGGGGCGCTATCACCGTGACCCAAGAGCCGATATCCCCCCTCATCTTCGGCCAGGTGGTCCGATTTATGCTGAGCCATACGGCATGCATAGACGTTAGAAGTTTTTGAGGGAGCGGTTCTTTTGGTAGTGCCTCTCGATTCCTTCAGCTACGGCCTCGGGGTCGTCGACGATGTGGATTCTTTCGAGATCTTCATCAAAGATGCATCCCGAGGCCAATACTGTCTCTTTGATCCATTCGATTAGCCCTTGCCAGTACTCTGAGCCCATAAGGTAGATCGGGAAAGGCTGGATCTTTTCTGTTTGGATGAGAGTGAGCGCCTCAAAGAGCTCATCCATCGTCCCGACACCTCCGGGGAAGAAGACATAGCCTTGAGCGTAGCGGATAAACATCACCTTCCGCACGAAGAAGTAGCGGAAGTGCAGGTCATATCTTCGGTCGATGAAGGGGTTTGACTCCGCCTCGAAGGGCAGTTCGATACTGAGCCCGCAGGATATCCCCTTGCCAAGCTGCGCCCCCTTATTAGCCGCTTCCATGATCCCGCCGCCACCGCCGGTGATGATGGCAAAGCCGCGCTTGGCAATCGCCTTGGCAGCCTTGACGGCGAGTTTGTAGTAGGGGCTCGAAGGGGGAAGCCGCGCCGAGCCGAAGATCGAGACAGAGGGGCCGATATTGGTCATCGTCTCGAAGCCATCGACAAACTCGGAGATGATACGAAAGACTCTCCAGGAGTCGTGGGTCACGGCGCTGCGGTCAAAATCTCCAAAGGAGGGGGTAGTCTGCATATCCTCATCTTATGGTAATTTTCCCCCCTTCTTGTCAAATTGCATAAACATGGTGTAAGCTCAATAGTTTCGAAAGGATAGATTTATGAACCTAGCTAGATACCAGCAACTCCTTCTATTAGAACAGTCTCTCTTTGGCCTCCCTTGGCTTGTGGCAGCGATACTTTTTGCCTTAATCAGTCCTGGGGCTAGCCATTTAATTTTCCCCTCGCCACTTTTTTGGGCAGCCCTCCTGGTCGCCTTTCTTGCGGCTCGGGCCCTTGGTATGTCACTAAACCGGCTGATCGACTACCAAATTGATGGCAAGAACCCCCGAACTTCGAAGAGGCCGCTACAGATTGGGCTGGTCTCACGCGATGAGGTGAAGTGGGTCATACTGGCCACCTCGGTAGTCTTCTTAGCCGCCTGCGCCTACCTCAATCCGCTCTGTCTTCTCCTCTCACCGATTGTACTTGCCCTGCTCTTCGCCTACTCTTTTACCAAGCGCTTCACAGCGCTGTGCCACTTTTTCTTAGGGGCGGTACACTTTTTTGCGCCGATCTTCGCCTGGGCGGCTCTTTTGGGAACAATTGAGATCACACCTGTCTTAATCGGCTGCTCCCTCTGGCTCTTTATCGCCGGCAACGACATGGTCTACGCCCTGCAGGATCGTGATTTTGATCTACAGGAGGGACTGCGAAGCATTCCGGCAAGGATGGGGACTAAAGTCACTTTACGTATGGCTCGTCTGATACACTTCGTCGCCCTTTTACCTTTGATCACCCTTGGACTCATCAGTGAGCTTTCCTTAGTCTACTATTTAGGGGTAGCCCTGATGGCGGCCCTCTATCTCTATTACCACTTGAGGCTTCGCCGTAAAGGTGAATTCGAACAGTCCTTTACCGCCTGTAATCTCTACGGCGGGCTGCTCTTCTTAGCTACGTCGATTGGGGTTGCCATATGGTAAAGCGGCCTATTGTTTTGGGTGTGAGTGGAGCTTCCGGGATCACATTAACGCTCAAAGCGCTTCGAAGGCTCACAGAGCTTGGCGAAGAGGTGCATCTCATCTTAACAAAGGATGCTCTCCTCACAGCTGCCTATGAGGTGGGTAGTGATTTGGGGCGAGCCGAAGGCTTTTTATCGCACCTTAGTGAGAAACAGAGGGAGCTGGTCACCCTTGTGAAGCTAAAGGATTTCACAGCTAGGATCGCCTCAGGCTCCTTTTTGACAAAGGGGATGTGTATTTTGCCCTGCAGCATGACGAGCTTAGCGGCTGTCGCAATAGGTTTAAGCGACAACGTCCTGCGCCGCGCCGCTGACGTGACACTAAAAGAGAGGCGTCCCCTCGTTATCGTTCCGCGCGAAGCGCCCCTCAATGCCATTCATCTTGAAAATATGTTAAAGCTCACACAGATGGGCGCTGTGATTTTTCCGCCCGTTCCCGCCTGGTATATGCAGCATCAATCTTTGAGTGATATGGAAGAATTCATGGTCAACCGCATCCTAGAGTCCCTAAATATCGAAGATCTCGACTACAAACGTTGGGGCGATAGATAAGCTAATGAGATACTGATTAACTCGTGTGGGCAGCTTGGCTTTAATGCTTTTTGCGCATTAGAGGAGAGAACTTCTCCAGCTTAGAGCGCATGCGAGCTGCCTGGTTGCCGTTGGCCACCTCGTGGATGTTCTCAATGGCGACAAAGGCTTCTTTATCTACGGTATAGATGAGCGCTTTGAGGTCGGCAAGTTGAAGACGCTCACAGATGACGTAGATGATCTCCTTCTCTTCGCCCGAGTAGCCGCCACGTCCATACATGATGGTGATCGAAAGACCCATCTCTTCCATGATGGCACGGCCGATCTGTTCAGAGTGAGGGGAGACGATCAGAACTGATTTTGTCTCATCTAGACCGACGATAACGGAGTCCATCACCTTCACAACGACAAAATAAGTAATAAGGGAGAGAAGGGGAGGGTGCCAATCTTGAAAGACAAAACCGGCAGCGGCAAAGATGAAGATATTGCAAAAGAGGACAACGTTTCCGACGGTAATCCCTGTGCGCTTATTAACGATAATGCCTAACACTTCGGTGCCGTCGACACTACCACCCATCCGGATTATCAGCCCTAGACCGACGCCGAGAATGGCGCCGCCAATCACAACGACTTCAATCGTCTCACCTCTAAAGGGGTGATAGAAGAAGTTGTCGATCAAAAGAAGCCATACAGCAAAGCAAAAAATTGCCCAGATGAGATGGATGACAAAGGTCTTTCCTACATAGCGCCAGGCGAGATAGAGAAATGGGATATTCAAACCGACAAGAAGGTAGGGAAGGTATTGACCCCCGAGCACTTTAGAGACGATCATCGCCACACCCATGATACCGCCGTCAATGAGGCGGTTCGGTATGAAGAAGACTTCAATGGAAAGTGCTGCTAAAAGAGCCCCAACAACAGTCCAAAAAAAGAACATGAACTGCGTTGCGAATGGATAGGTTGTTCCTTGCGAGCTTGGTGTTGACATTAAACTATTTTCTTCCTAGGTAGTTCGCGGGAGACGGGGCTCGAACCCGCAACTTCCGGCGTGACAGGCCGGTGCTCTAACCAATTGAACTACTCCCGCATATGGGTTTATCTTCATCTTTTTCGATAGTTTCTCAAGTATGGGCGCAACAGGACTCGAACCTATGACCGCCTGTGTGTAAAACAGGAGCTCTACCAACTGAGCTATACGCCCGATGAAGACAGACAGATTTTAAACGACTTATCTATTTGTTAGCAACCTCTAAAAGAGCTTCTCAAAGCTATTTTTGCGCTCTTTTAGCATGCGGTGATCGGTTAGCTCAGCCACATGGACAGGCACAGCGGTGATGTAACCCTTTTGAATCCACCAGGTGTCTGTATCTTCAGGTTCAGACTCTTTGATCTCTTTTTGGCCGATCCAATAGTAGCTATGACCTTCGGTGGGGTGGATCCTTTGATCGGGATTTTCGATCCACATGCCGGCTCCCTGTCTGGTGAACTTTATTCCCTGGATATCTCCCCCGTTGCTATTGGGAAAATTGACATTAAGGAGGGTGCCGACGGGAAGTGGATTTTCAATCACATGTGACACAATTTTTTGAATGTAGGTCAAGGTGTGGTCAAATTTTGGCTTGATATAGTCCTCAACGGAGAAAGCGATGCCGGGGATGTTATGCATAATCCCTTCGATCGCACCGCCCACAGTTCCACTATAGAGGAGATTTCGGCCCGCATTGCTACCGGGGTTGATTCCTGAGACTACCAGATCCGGGGGATCACTCATATAGCGGCTTAGCGCCAGCTTGACGCAGTCGGCCGGCGTTCCGGTAACGCACCAGACCCGTTTTTGATCATCCCAGTCGACCTCTTGTACGCTCAGAGGATGTTTAATGGTAATGGAGAGTCCCGATGCGGACTTCTCATCAACGGGAGCCATGATGGTCAAATCGGCCACCTCTTCTAGCGCCTTGGCTAGATATCTGATTCCCGGAGCACGGATGCCGTCGTCGTTTGTTAGTAAAATCTTAGGTTTTCTATTCATAACTGTGAAGTGTACTACAAAATATATTCATCCGCAATGCCTCGGCGGTCGTGTCCATCGAGAACGTGAAAGAAACGAATTTTACGCCTAGTGACAGGCGAGATCTCTTTGAGTGGAAAATAGACGATCTTTTTGCCAAAGCGGGCGGCGTAAGTTTTTAAGCGCCCGCTGGGTGGTTTTTCGGCGCTGTAGAGGATCAGAGGCTCTTTGGAGTAGTCGATAGCAGCGGCGAGAAGCTTTTCATGCTTATGGTCTAAGGAGGCGTAATCGGGGTCTATCCAGATGTCGTAGAGGCGTCTTGGTGGATAAGACATCATGAAGCCACCATATTCGCAGCGGCTAATACCGGGGCCAATCACCTGATCTAGCATTGAGGTGGCATAGAAGGCCATATCGGATTCTTGCTCATGTTCGCCAAGCCAGCTGGTCTTCCAAGGGTATTTTTCTTGAAATGCTTCTGTTTCCTCTTGAGGTCGATCTTCGTTGAAAATGACAACGATAGAGCCGACAGCGCCGGGCGGCTTGCCGCGCGTTTTAACGTAGAGCTTCTTTTCGGCAAAGTGGCGAATCGTCTCGCGCACATCGATCCCATCTTCTAGGCTACCTGAGAAAGGGATGATGCGCGCTCCCTCTTCGGTCAAAATCTGGGTACCCTTTTTCTTCAAAAATTCCGCGAAGTTTTCAACAGACTTATCTTCGGGCTGGTAGGAGCAGATGGCGAAGGGGTTCGGCGGAGTGAAGCGAAACGAGGATCTACTCTTATCTTTTCTCGAAAAGATCTGGCTCTTTTTGCTCCTCTCTTTTAGTTGAAAGCGCATCGTCTTCTTATCGCCCCAAACCTCTTCAGGCGTTAAGTTCCAGGTTGGGAGATTATCGACGTTGCGAAGGTGCGGGTAGTCTGTCGCTAGCTTCCAGACGGCGAGGGCATAGCTATCTTCAACGCATCCCTTAGCAGCGGTGATGATTTTGTAGAGGTCAGGAAGCAGATGATCTGTCTGCAGCGACCAGTTGCGCACAAACTTCATCAAAGGGGTCATCTGTGAGGTGGGGAAGGGAGTTGACATCGTCTCCTCCCAGACTTTGGCTGCCTGCTTGTAGAGGTGGTATATCCAGCGCTGGCGATCGGGGAGTGATAGGTTGGGATGTTGGAGAGCTTCTTGCCGCCAGATCTCATAGCGCTCCACCATCCAGCCCGGCTCCGAGGGCACCTCGCGGGCCGCCTCCTCCGTTAATGCCCCTAAAATGACTTCTCGGACCGGTTTCTCTTCTAGGTGAGGAAAATGGTCCTGCTCCATCAGCTGCATAATCTCCTGATACCAGCCGAAGTGGGAGGCGTAGAGGATACGGTCGTAACGTAAGGTGAGTTCTTTTAAGCGGCGCGCCATCTCTTGCAGATATTGTCGCGGCAGGGGAGGGGAAAAGCGTCTTTTTTCAAAGGCGTGCCAAAATTCAGCTGCGCCGATGCGGTAAATGGCGTAAGGGTCTGGCAGAGGTGAAATCTGGCGCCAGAGCGTACTCGGGTTGATCAGATGGAGGTCGAGACCATGTTCTAATCCGCTGCGAAGCGCCTCAAAGGCGGGGTCTGTCGCCTCGCACATCATGTAGCTATGATCAAACTTGATGACAGTCGGGTCGGGAAGGCGTCCCGCGGCTCTGATTAGCTCGTCTCTCAAAGGTGAGGGGAGGTCTGTAACGATACAGTCGGGCTCGACCTCCTTGATTGCCTTCAAAGTAAGAGCTGCGCTTTCTACGCAATAAGGGATAACCGGGGTGATGTAGAGAGGAGGCCTCTCGATGATATAGGGGGCAAAATGCTCCATCTCACTCCATTGTGTGGATGAGCGCCTCATCTCCCAGTGTCATTACAATCGCCTGGCGAATCAGATTCTCTAGCTCCGCCTTTCCTTTAAGCGCTTCGGCGCGCTTTGAGGCGTAGCGAGCGATGTTGATGCCATCGCGGATGGTGTATCTCTCGCTTGCATCGTGGGCGCGCTGTAGGAATTTCAAGACATAGTCTAGGATCTCATCTCTAACAAAGGGGAGATTCTCGCGTAAGATCAGCCGCTCCTCATCCTCTTCGGGGAAGTCGAGGTAGATCTGCGGCTGCAGGCGGCTATGGATATATTCGGGGATCTCATATGTGGAGGCGTCATCGTTCATGGTGACTGTGATGCGAAAGTTGGGGTGGGCATACACTTTAAGGCCGGCCACAATTGACTCGACATAGCGCCGTGCGTCGAGGAGAGGCGCCAAAGAGGCCCATGACTTCTCACTCATGCGGTTCGCCTCATCTAAAATCGCCACACCGCCCTGTATCATCGCCGTCACCAAAGAGGAGGCGACGTATCGGATGCCGCCACTCTTGTCAATCACTGGTGTAATGAGAAGATCTTCAGGGCGCGTATCCATAGTGCATTGAAAGATGTAGGCGTCGCGTTCGATCTCTTTTGCTGCGGCGTAGGCGAGAGTCGTCTTGCCAACGCCTGGCCGGCCGATCAGGCGCGGATTGAGGGGAATATCCTTTTCATGGACCACCATCCAGGCGCTTAGGAGCTGATCGAGGACATCCCTTTGGCCAATCCATCGAAAGGGTAGCTCATCTTTACAGCTGAGCCACACCTCCACACCATCTAGGTTTACATGGTTTTCGTGGGTGGTTCTCTCTTGATGCATGATGTTTCTCTTTGGTAGAATTTTAGTCCATCCATGATTCCCAAAACTCCGGGAAAGTCACTTAAATAGACATTGTCCAATTTTTTGACTTCATTGACAAGTTTCGGCTCCGCATTTGAAACGGCAATCCCTTTCAGCCCGGTTTCAAATAGGGATAGATCATTTAAGGAGTCGCCTGCGGTAATGGTTAGCTCTTTGTTGAAGTTGAGCTTTTCTAGAAGTTTTAACAGACTGGATCCCTTGCTAACCCCAAATGGTACAATATCGAGGTACATATCACACGATAGGATGACGTCGAACCCCGCCTCGACGATTTTTTCAACCGTTTGTTGTTTCATCAGACTTGGATTGTAGTAGTAGGCGAGGCGGTATGGAGAGACAACAGGTTGTAGTTCGATGCCCACCTCATTTTGAAGCAGCCTTTTTAAAGAATCGTGGCTTTCGTTCCAGCTTTTGATGATCGGAATTTGTAGCTCCATAATCGGCTGAAAATTGCTGCCATCAACAATGTGGGTGCCATGATCGCCAATTACGAAGTGGGGTGTCGGTAAATATCCTTTTGAACAGAGCTCTTTAACCGATTCAACGGTTCTACCTGTCACATAGATAAGTAGGACTTTTTTTTGTTTGCTCAGTAGCTCGCTGTAGAAAAAACTTTTAGAGTTGAAATCCCCCTCCATAAAAGTTCCGTCGAGGTCTGTGGCTAGGGCAAATTCAAATTGATTTTCCATTTTTTCTCGCTTTGTCTGAGCCGTAGTTTAAACTGGCTAAGGAGACGTTGCCCCGCGCCTCTGGAAAGAGTTCGGTCATCTCGTCTAGGAGCATGTCCACCTTTTTTCTCATGGAGTTTTGGCCAACGGGACATTGGCAGGAGATGCGGAGAAAGCCATACTGCTTCGCAAACTCTTTCACATCCACTTCTGAAATGTAGATAAGAGGACGAATGATCTCCACGCCATAGTGGACCATCTCAAGCTTCGGCAAGAGGCCACAAAGCTCCCCTTTTTTTAACATATTCATTAAAAGGGTCTGTGCATTGTCGTCGCGATGGTGTCCAAAGGCGACAGCTTTAGCTCCCATCTCATGCGCTCCTTCAAAAAGAAGTTTGCGCCGCTCTCTAGAGCAGCCGTAACACTCAAGCGTTTCCAGCTTCTGTTCGCTCTCTTTAACAATTAATTGTATATCCAGCTTGTCACA
>JAJFMK010000267.1 GCA_021772215.1 Chlamydiota bacterium
CAGTAGCTTTTTTCTTAGGGGCTGCTTTCTTCTTACCTTTCTTAGCAGTTACCTTAATCTTCTTTAGTCCACCACTCTTCTGAGCAGACACGGACTCTTTACGGAAACGTTTAGCAATCTTTTCTAGCTTGATCGAGTTAGTGCGAACACGCTGACAAGCCGCTTTATTACCAATTTCCGCTCTATCGAGATCTGCCAAGCATCCGCTAAGCAGTTTTCTCAATTCTGTAATTGTTTGTTGAAACGACATGTGAAATCACTCCTCCTATCTTGAGTTTCTATCACACTCTACCAAATAGCGATGTTCGGATAATTAGTGCAAGAAATTCCTTGATTTTCTTGCATTAATTTCGCTTCTGGTTTATAAAATTACCGATCTCAAGATGAAAAAAAATAGTGCAAGTCACTGATCTTAACCTGAATAGAGAAGGCGAAAAAGTTACATTTGTCCAAAATAAAAAAAACGAATTTTTTTTTCCTCCTGCTCCACAATATGTCCTGTTTGAACGCTTCAAAAGACGATCTGTATAATAAAACTGGAAGGCTTGAATCTTTAAAAAGAGCCATTGAACTGACCGAACTAAAAGCTCCTGAAGAGGCATTTTTGCAGCTTCAGCAGCTAATTGCCGACTCTCCCCACTCTGAAGAGGCGTGTAAGGCGCACTACTTGAGCATTGGCCTCTGCGAGAGAAGCGGTGATCACCTCAGCGCAAAGTTTCACCGCAATCAGCTTTTGGCCCATTTTAAGGAACATCCCTTGACTGAGGAGGTGATTATCCTTCAAGATCACAGCTCTAAAGCCTCTTTTAGTGAGCACCTTAAAGAGATGGAGCAGCTCTACCCTAACTCCCCCTACCTCGCCCTCCTCTGGTATAGGGATGCCCTAACAGAGCTTGGCAATAGAAATTGGCGCCAAGCAGCCGACCAGCTAGAGAGAGCTCAAAAGCGCATTAGCTCTAGTCCCTTAGCCGATCAGCTCCTAGAGGAGCTGCAGTGTAAGAGAGTGGAGACACTGTTGAACTGGAGCGAAGAGTCAAAAGGGGCTAAAAGAAGCTGTAACCTAAAGCTCGCCGAAGAGGCGCTAACTCAAGTTGTAGCCCCTGACCAGCGCCGCCTCCTGCTTGCGCGCCTCCATCACCTGCGTGGGCAAAGAGAGCTTGCCAAACAGCTTTTGGAGGAGCAGATCGAAGAGAGTTTAAATCTTCAACTGACGAAGAGCTTTGACCTTGCCCGAGCCTACCAGCTTCAAAGCGCCGTAGCTTCAGCCGAAGGGGCTACAGAACTGGCCATAGAGCGGCTTCGTTTAGCCGCCGCCGCCGCACCACGAGGGGCTCTGCAACTTGACCTCCTTATGGAGCTTAGCGGGCTCCTCGACCAAAATGAGCAGTATGAGGCTGCAATACATGCCCTCTCTTCCGTAATTAACGCCCCACTAATCTCCCCCTTAAGAGCTGAGGCGCTACAGCGTCGAGCTGAGCTTTGGGAGATAATGGGCCGAGATGATCTAGCAAAACTACAACGAGGTGACGATGAGTTCAACCCTACTTCAATCAATCAATGAGTGGAACCTTATCCTCTATATATTAGGATTGCTCTCCATCATTGGACTGGCGATCTTCATCGAGCGTTTTGCAAGCTTGCAAAGAGCCGAAATTGATCTCGACCTCTTCCTTATTGATCTCAAGCAAAAAATTGGTGATCAGCAGATCCTGCAGGCCAAAGCCCTTTGTGACGAGACAAAAAGCCCAATCGGCCGCATCATCAAGGCAGGCTTAAGCCGTCTTCATAATAGTAAAGAGCATATAGAGCAGGGAATGGAGATGGTGGGAACGATCGAGGTGGCGACTTTAGAGAAAAATGCGAAGATCCTCTCAATGATCTCCCACCTAGGCCCTTTAATTGGGCTTTTGGGCACCGTCCTTGGCTTCATCCAAGCTTTCGCCCATATGCGCATGAGTGGGCTGATGGATATTTCAGCGACAAAGATAGGCGAGGCGATGGAGTCGGCCCTGCTTACAACTGCCGCCGGTCTAGCTGTCGCCATCCCCGCTGTGATCGCCTATAACTACCTCGTCAGTCGCATCCAAACTTTCGTTTTAGAGATGCAGACCATCTGTAGCGAGGTGATCGATCTGATCCAGACAAAGCAGGAGGAGTGGTGATCCGCTTTCGAGTAAACCTTACCCACTCCTTTAACTTCATCGACCTAACTCCGTTAGTCGACGTCCTCTTTTTGCTTTTGATCTTTTTTCTCTTCACAGCCGACATCCTACCGCTGAAATCACTGCCGATCCAGACACCTAAAATCGCGCGCGATAGCGCGCCCCTCACAAGTCAGCTCTTTGTGGTGATGGACCGCAACGAGGTGATCTACCTTGGCTCTAGACGAAAAATCGTCAGCCTGCCCTCGTTAACGACACGCCTTAAAGAGGAGATGGAGATCTTCTCAACCGCACATGAGGGCCACAAACCTACTGTCGTACTCAGCATCGACGAGTCGGTCCCCTACGCCAGCTTCTTAGAGCTCTACAGTGCCTGCAGCGTCCATGCCGATCAACTCAAACTTGTCTACCAGCCAAAATGAAACGCGCCCTTCTGATCGCCACCTCTTTTCACCTTCTTCTGTTTCTTCTCTTTCGTATTGAATCAGAGTGCTATCAAGAAGCGCTTCCCCTTCTTCTGCCATCCACAGTTTTCCTCGATTCAGATGAGTCCCATGTAACGACCCTCTCTCTTCAACCCTCCTTTGAGAGAAGCTCTGTCACAAAAGAGGAGGTCCTACAGCTCATAAGCCACTCCAATCAAGAAAGTGAGCTGAAGCTATTAGTTGGCTCGGAGTGTGAGATCATCTCCTATCCCTTAGAAATCCTAACTGTATCAGGTTTGAAGAGAGCCCTTTTCCCCTTACAAGAGCCAGTCAACGTTGATCTCGTTGTCGATAACGAGGGACGACCCAGAGTTATCCACAGTAGCGCCCCTTTAAGCGACGATGTGAGGAGGGAGGTTCTCTCTTTGCGATTTAACACAGAAGCTTTCGCTGCTGTTCATCTGGAGGTCTACCCTGTTCACCATTGATGCTCCAACCGCAATCCTTCTATACCTCCTTCTCTTTGTAGGTCTACCGCTAGTCCTCTGGCTCCTCTCTCACCTGAAGGGCAGGAAAAGAGAACTCTCCTTAGAGACGGAAGAGATCCTGCGCTGTCCAATCTGCCACACCCTCTCGATAAAAGAGAGTTGCGCCAAGGTCACAAAGTGCTCTGCCTGCGGCTCCTTCCTTGACTAAGATCTTTTTTTAGATTAATTAGAACAGGAAGGGTGGTTATGGCAGATTTAGTTCCATTTAACGTTAAGGATTCTGCGCTTATTGCGATGGCTACAGGCCATAAAGCACGCAACCTTAGTGAGTTAAGAGATCGCTTAACCATTGTCCCCCAAAGCTCAATCTACTACCACTTCTGGTGTGGGAAGATGCGCCCTCACGTCGGCGGCTTGCAATACAGTAACGACTTTTCTATGTGGTCCGAACAGGCGCTCCATGACCATATTCTCTCTGAAAGGCTCGATGTGATCGACCCCTCAAACTATAAGGATATGGATCACCTACGTGATGAGCTGTTAGATATCATCGATATCCGCCTCGATGAAGTGGAGCTTGTCCCCTCGGCTGTACCAAAAGATAGTTTCTACTTTGTCCGCTCTAATATCGTCATATTCAACACGCGCCATGTGATCCACCATCCCAAACAGCTTGCCGAGGTGATCCCGCGTCTATCTAGAGGGAGTATCTTCTACCACTTTATCGATGCGAGACGGCGGACAGAAGAAGGCCAAGATGACATCACCAACTGG
>JAJFMK010000268.1 GCA_021772215.1 Chlamydiota bacterium
CTGGTACGGCAGCCGCCCGACGCTTCTGACCGAGTTGCGCGGCGAGGGCGTCGACGATGTCATCCGACGTATCGACAAGGCCGCCCGGCGCTATCCCTATCAAGGCGAATACACCGTGTATCCCGGCCCGAACAGCAATACGTTTACGGCCTGGGTTGCGCGCCACGTGCCGGAATTGAAACTCGACCTGCCGCCAACCGCGATCGGCAAGGATTATCTCGGCGACAACCTGCTCTCGGAAGCGCCGAGCGGTACCGGTTATCAATTCTCGATCAGGGGGCTGTTCGGTATCCTGGTTGCGGTCGAGGAAGGCCTGGAAATCAATCTGGTCGGACTAACCTTCGGCATCGACCCGATGAGCCTGGCGGTGAAATTGCCCGGCATCGGCAGAATTGGCTTGCTGCCACGGGTCATCCCGGTAAAACAGGGCGGCGTCTGAAGCATCGTTCGAGAACGTACGGCATGAGCATTTGGGGAAAGATTTTGGGTGGCGCCGCGGGCTTCGCGCTTGGCGGGCCGTTGGGCGCCATTCTTGGCGCGGTCGCCGGCCATGCGGTCGACCGCTACCGCGCAACGCAGCATGAGGAGAGCGACGGCGACCCGACGCGTTCCATCGCCTTCACCATCGGCGTTATCGTCCTCAGCGCGAAGATGGCGAAGGCCGACGGCGTCGTCACCCGTGACGAAATCGACGCCTTCAAACAGGTCTTCCGGGTGCCCGCGAACGAGGCCGGCAATGTCTCCAAGGTGTTCAACCAGGCGCGCCAGGACAGCGCCGGATTCGAGCCTTACGCCAAGCAGCTCGCCGGCATGTTCCGCGACAATCCGGCGGTGCTGGAGGAATTGCTGAACTGTCTCGCCTATATCGCCCATGCGGACGGCAAAATTCATCCCGCCGAGCAAAAATTCATGCAGGATGTCGCGGCGATTTTCGAGCTCGACCAAGCGGCCTTCGAGCGCGCCACTGCGACCCGCTTCGATGCCGACGACGCCGACCCGTATCAAATCGTCGGCGTTTCCCGCGACGCCACCGATGAGCAGATCAAGGCCACCTACCGCAAGCTGGTTCGCGAGAACCACCCAGACCGGCTGATGGCGCAGGGCGTGCCGGAAGAATTCATCGACGTCGCCAATCGGAAACTTGCCGACATCAACGCCGCTTATGACCGCATCCAAAAGGAACGCGGGTTCAACTAGTTGTGGATAGAAACCACTAATCATGAGCGCGCCTCCCTTGCTTGCCCTTCGTGGCGCGGGCGCCGGGTTCGGTGGACCGCCGCTGTTCAGCGACATCGACTTGGCGATTGGGCGCGGTGAGCGTATCTGCCTGGTCGGCCGCAACGGGAGCGGAAAATCGACGATGCTGAAGGCGCTTGCCGGCGTGATCGACCTCGATGCCGGGGAGCGGTTCCTGCAACCGGGCACGCGGGTCACCTACCTACCGCAGGAATTTACCGGCGCGGCCGGGCAGTCGGTTGGCGAGCATGTGGGCGCCGGCGGGGCGGAGCCGCACCGCGTGGCGGCGTTGATCGACAGGCTCGGCCTCGATGCGGCGCGGGACATGGCGTCGCTTTCCGGCGGGGAGGGGCGCCGGGCCGGCCTTGCGCGCGCGTTGGCGGCCGACCCGGATATCCTGCTGCTGGATGAACCGACAAACCATCTCGACCTGCCGACGATTGAATGGCTGGAAGCGGAACTGGCGCGCTATCGCGGCGGCCTGCTGGTCATCAGCCATGACCGGGCATTCCTCAACAGGCTGTGCCGGGTGACCTTGTGGCTGGACCATGACGCCCTGCATCGGCTCAACGGGGGTTTTGGCGAATTCGAGGCCTGGTCCGACCAAATCATCAGCGACCGGGAAATGGAGCGCAACCGGGTCGAGCAACGGTTCAAGGCCGAATTGCGCTACCAGCATCGCGGCGTTACCGCGCGGCGGCGGCGCAACCAGCGGCGGGTCCGTGAATTGGCGTCGCTGCGCGAGGAGCGCGCGCGGCTGCTGCGGCCCGACCGCACCGCCGCATTGGGCGCGGCGGCGGCGCCCGGCAGCGGCCGTATTCTGATCGACGCGGAGGCGCTAACCAAATCCTTCGATGGCCGGACCATAATCGATGGTTTTTCGACCCGAATTCTGCGTGGCGACCGGATCGGCGTCATCGGTCCGAACGGTGCGGGTAAAACGACCCTGTTGGGCCTGTTGACCGGCGAACTAGCGCCGGACTCCGGTACTGTTCATCACGGCGCCCGGATCGTTTTGACCCATATCGATCAGCACCGCACGGTTCTCGATCCGACCCGCAGCCTGTGGGAAACGCTCTGCCCCACCGGCGGCGACAGCCTGACCGTCGGCGGCCGGCAGCGCCATGTCGTCGCCTACCTCAAGGATTTTCTTTTCGATGAAAGCCAGGCGCGCGGCCCCGTATCGACCCTGTCCGGCGGTGAACGCAACCGCCTGGCGCTGGCGGTGAAGCTGGCCCAACCCTGCAATCTGCTGGTGCTTGACGAGCCGACCAATGATCTGGATATGGATACGCTCGACCTGTTGGAGGATATGTTGAGCGCCTTCGATGGGACCCTGCTGCTGGTTAGCCATGACCGCGAGTTTCTCAACCGGCTGGTAACCAGCGTGATCGCCGTCGAGGGCGACGGCGTGATCGAGGAGTATGCCGGCGGCTATGACGATTACCGCCGTCACCGGGGCGTGGCCGCCGCCCCGCCCGATCCGGTCGCGCGGCGGAAGACGCGCGCCCGCGCGCCGAAGGCGGCGCGGCTCAGCTTTCGCGAAAAGACCGATCTTGAGGAATTGCCGAACCGGATCGCGGCGCTGTCGCGCGAGATTGCCGCGCTG
>JAJFMK010000269.1 GCA_021772215.1 Chlamydiota bacterium
AGGGCCTCCTCGTTTTGTCAACCAAATTCCTTCTCAACTAATACCAGTAGACACCCCTTTAACTTTTTTCATTGACCAGTCCACCTTTTATGACCCAAATGGAGATCTCATCGCCTACTCTGCTTATCTTAATGGCACATCAAGCTTGCCTTCTTGGTTAAGCTTTTCTTCAAGCGGAATTTTTGCAGGAATACCGCAATCATCCGATGCTAGGGAATACGATATCGTTGTAGAAGCTTTTGACGGCATTGCTACAGGGAGAGCTCAGGCACCGTTTCAGTTGACTGTTGTGGATACCTTTGGCGAAGTGAAAGCCCGTGTGGGAGGTACCTTTGCCTACTCGTTTCCACGAGATATAATTGAAAACCCTATGGGGCCTGTTACTTATACCGTGACACTTGGAGACGGATCCACGCTTCCTTCATGGCTCACCTTTGATTCTACAAGCTTGACTCTCGCTGGAATACCTCCAAGTACTGCTAAGGGAGAATACATAATTCTTATCACTGCAGATGATGGTGTGCAGGCAAAAGAGCAGGGTGTAATGACACTGTTTGTGGAAGTCAATGCTAGCCCACAAGTGGCTGACCCCATCATAAATCAAGTCGCCCAAGTTGATCAGCAATATCAGTTTGTTATACCTGCTGGTACATTTGTCGATCCTAACGAAGAACCACTCAAACTTACTGCAAGAAAAGCCAATGGACGGCCATTGCCGAACTGGCTCAATTTTGATTCAGAGACAAGAACTTTACAAGGAAAGCCAGGACCGGGGGATACAGGTTTCTTTAGGGATAAAATGGCTTCTTTGCAGGTCTGTGCTACTGATGGTGATTTAGAGGCTTGTTCAGTATTCGACCTAATTATACAGGGCGAATCAAATGAAGAGGTCTTTGTAAAAGTTGTAGGGCCAATTGGCAGTGTCATAGTTTTTGGTATTGCAGGATACAAGAATAGAGGCTTATGCCTTAATCCCCACAATCGCAAGAAATACGATAAGGGGACACTCGACGTGCCCATTGATCAGCCATTTACATATTCATTCAATGCAGAAATAAATGAAGTCAAGTTAGTGAAGGCTTATAAAGGTAAAGGGGTATTTGCAGGGAGGCTAGTTCCAACGCAATTAGATGAGCGAGGCTTAGTCGAATGGCTTAAGTATGACAAGCCTATTCAGGGAGGTGACTTATTACCCCTATGGCTTAAATACGATGCAGAAAAAAAACAGTTATTGAGTAAACAAGGACCTCGTGAGGTGGATAGCGGGCTTTATACCATTCGCATCTATGGAGAGGGAGAGGTCATCTTAGAAGAAATTAGATTAAATGTAGGCAATCAATCAGAAGATGGGATCGAACTAACGACTAGGAGAAAAGGAACAACGAAAGATCACGCTTCAGGCATGGTTCCTCTACTCGATGATGACTCTACTGCGTAAATTTAGAAAGTGTATAATTAATATCATGAGAAAAATACGATGACATTACAATCATGGATAGCGGATGCTGGCCAGCGTTTCTGGGGCAGGCAAGAAGAGACCTTAGATATCGAGCAAGGTTCTAACCAATTTAGGGGGCGCTCCATCAAAGAGCTGGGGCGTGGGACTGCGGTTCTTGGCGCTGTTGTGGGGTCACTATTTTTTGGATTGGCAACCTTTGGGAAGAGGAGCCAAGAGATTGAAATTGGTGAGGTCGAAGTTGGTAAGCCCTTCATGGCTTCACGCATGGGACGTCGCTTACAACCAGCTCCAGAGGTGGTTGGAGGCGTTCCTCCTCAATCGACATTCCCAGGAGTTACATTCTCTCTCTCTCTACCCCCTGCTAGCTTTTTCATTGACTCCGATTCTGGGGGGTTCTCTCTAAAGTGTGTAGAGGAAGGAAAAGAGACTCTTCCAAGCTGGTTGAGTGTCGATTTTGAGAAGGTAGAACTATTAGATACACTTACTATCGCAGCCGAGAAGATACACATCGTTGGCAATTTACTCTATTCTGTTAGACAGGACCTTAAAATCGTAGATATAAGCAATCCCTCTGACAAAACCGTTATAGCTTCATCGACTCTACCTGCAATTGGTAAAGATATCTTTGTTAAAGGTGATTTTGCTTATATTGCAGTTGGAACCTCCGGCCTCCAAATTATCGATGTGAGTGACCCTACCACTCCAGCATTAGCTGGTTCGTATAACACTCCAGGCGATGCTAGAGGCATACATGTTCAAGGTAATTTTGCATATGTTGCAGATTACGCAAGCGGTCTGCAAGTCATTGACATCAGCAACCCCTTTAGCCCCGCATTTGCAGGAACATACGATACAGTACATAATGCTGTAGCCGTTCAAACTGTTGGAAATTTCTCCTACATTGCCGACAGCTTTGCAGATCTGCAAATCATTGACGTAAGCGACCCCTATGCTCCAACTTTAGCCGGAGCTTATGATCCCCCCGGTGGAAACTCATTAGATGTTAAAGTTGTAGGAAATTTAGCGTATCTTGCTGGCATCTCTGGATATGGACTGCAGGTCATCAACATCACCACTCCCTCCGCTCCCACTCTCATAGGATCTATAGCTTCTGATGCTTTTGACCTCGATATCGACGGAGATAGCGCCTACCTTGCTTATAACTTCTTTGGTTTAACAATCATCGATGTAAGTGACCCCTCCAATCCTACTCCCATTGGCTCCTATGATACGCCAGACCGTGCCTTTGGGGTTCAAGCTGTTGGAGACTTTGTCTATGTTGGTGACTCCACTTCCCTCCTAACACTTCAAAGCAATTTCCTACTCTCAGGAGTCTCAAACCAAACAGCTGTTGGGAACTACAGACTTGAGCTGATTGCAGAAGACTCAGATCTCAATTCTGCCTCATCGACTTTTACCTTACGTGTCGAGGGTCCGCCAGCAGCTGTCGGTTTAATACCTAGTCAACTGATTAATGTGGGAGCTGCCTTTAACCATTTCATTGATCAGTCTACTTATATTGACCCCAATAATAACGTCGTTTTTTACTCGGCAAAACAGTCCAACCAGAGCCCTCTCCCCTCTTGGCTCAGCTTCTCTCCTATTGGCATTTTTTCAGGCACACCGCAACCTTCCGATACTGGAACCTATCAAGTTGAAGTGTTGGCCTACGATCGAATCGTTCCAGAGAGTGCCTCCACAACCTTTACTCTTATCGTGGAGAACTTCCCGCAAGTTTCAACAACCATTCCCAATCAAGCAGCTGATATTAACCAAACTTACACCTTCACCGTCCCACCTTTAACCTTTTCCGACGAAGATGCCTCAGATATTCTGACCTATAACGCCACCCTCTCTGATGGTAATCCTCTGCCCTCGTGGCTTAAGTTTAACACAACAACAGCCCAATTTTCTGGGGTACCCACTTTAGGTGATGCAGCGTCGCTATCCATCGCTCTACATGCAGCCGACTCTTACGGAGCCTCCGCATCAACCGCATTCAATTTAGAGGTGAAGGAGTTTCCGGATCTCATTAATCCAATCACAAATCAGCTTGCGCCGGACAACGAGCCCTTTAGGTTTACCATACCGGCTAATACCTTCTTAAGCC
>JAJFMK010000270.1 GCA_021772215.1 Chlamydiota bacterium
TAGATGGAGAAATTATGGGAATTAGTGAAGCGTTTCTGACAAGGCGAATTGATTTTAACGTAGAGCATGTGGATCGTAAAGAATCTAACAGGGGTTGGGACCTTGTGATTAATCCGGGTAAACCAGAACGTCGTTGTTTACGAAGAAGCTACGAACTGAGCAGTTTTTATCACGAAATTAAAAAAATATTTACCCTTTATCCGGGACGCTTGAAAGATTTAATGACAACGAAAGAGAGGGCGCACCAATTGAAGGAAAATATCACCTTAATAAGATCTAAACTTCTCAAAAGTGGTCAGCTAAGTCCATTCATGAGGGTTGTTGTGCTGGTTTACAACTGGGTTGCTTCCATCTTTGGACTACGAGAATTTACTGCGAAGCCATATGATTTAAAACCTATTGAAAACTTGATTGATTTTATTGCAAAGATCGAGTCAGATCTAGCCTCTGAAACAGATTTGGATGGTGCTTTTAGAATTGCTCGGCAGAATCTTGGAGACTGTTTGAAGTATTGCACTAATAGGGAAGGTAAGCTTTTAGCTACTCAAGTTATGGAGGCTGATTTGGCTTGGGATGGCAAAGATAGAGCTTACCGCCAAGGGAAAAAAGGTTTCTTTGAAGAATTGAAGCAAAAACAGCCTCATGAGTTGAGTGACGCTGAAAGAAAGCTTCTTTTCTATTGCCCATTGAATTTTAGCGGTCAAAAATCTACTTTTGAAGAAATTCTCTCTGAAGTAGAAAAGCCTACAAACCTCTTTTTTACCGGCTCTATTGAGGAAATTAGATCTATTCGAGAAAACGGTTTTTATTCGATTCAAGCATCAGAGGATAGGGATGCCCCGATAGGTGTCACTTTGTTAAACAAATGTTTGCCTGCTCTAGAAGGCAGCGAGACGTTGACTCTTCAAATTAAAGACGAGGAATCCATTGGTCAGATAAACTTTCTTAACTACACGTTATTAAAAAAACATTTCGACGTTGTTGTTGAAGCATTTGCGAAAACCAAGCTTAAGACGCGCGCAGGCTATTCGCAAGAGCTTGTCATAGCGAACCTCTCTAGACTTTTGATGCGCAGTTTTCTAGAAGCTCGTAAGTTTAAAGCAATTTTTATTGGCGATGAACTGACAATCTTAGACCCAAAGAGTATTGAGATTTTAGAAGATTAAGATGGGGGATTTCTCCATCGAACAGATGCCGACACTATCTGTACAACGCTTCTACAGCTTTGATCTAGGCTTTGTTTCTGCAAGTTGATGGAAGGTGGTTGTCTCTAGTCCCCATTTCATGTTTAGATAGGCGAGATGAAGCGCCAGATCGAAATGCTCTAATCTCTCTCTTAGCTCCAACATTCCCGAGCCTGGGTCATATAGATAGCTGATATTCGGTAGTTTGATTAAGAAGAGTGAATGCCCATACCACTCATGCTTATCTTTTGTAGCACTTTTTGTAGGTCTAGCTGATCTAAGGGTGCGAACAAAGAAGATGCCTTGCGCTAGCTTCTCAATCTCCTCTTTCAGGCAGTAGAGATGGTTCTCTTTTGACTGACGATCCATATAAACAAAGTTCATAGGAATCTCGTCAGATGAGCGTAAGATTTTAAATCCATGGCTCGCCACGAGTGCTTTGGCTTTCATCTGGTTAATTTCAGGAGTGGCTGCGCAAGCACTATCAACATAGATTTGGTTCAGAGCAAATTGTAAAGCTCCCATCTGATTAGCAAAGTTGTTTGAAGAGAGCTTTTCCTTACAAACTTCAAACTGCTCCTCTACACGCTCTTTTAATGCAGTTGAACCATCCGGCTGGGCAGCAAATTTAAATTGTGAGGCGATGGAAAGGTCGTAGGCTGTACAGAGGCCGCCCGGTGTGCTCATGGTTGAATCAAGCGGCTCTTCTTGACCAAAGGAGACCTTGATGCCTTCATCGTTTTTTACTTCGATTCGACTTAAGCGTTCGACCTCTCTTTCAGCTTCCTCTCTTGTGAATTTATTGGCGGGCATTGCGCTCTTAAACTTCTCTTTTAAGCCAATTTCTTTGTAGATTAGATCGGAGCCGAGGTAGCGCATAAAGAGTCGTACTTGATCATGTAGCGGGGTATTGGGAGAGATACTTTCGATTTCGTTTAGTATTTTCTCCTTGCTATTATCGGGGGTACGGATTTTTTCAGTTAAATGACGATAAAGAGTTCTGTTTACCCGTTCCGGTCTAAAACCTTCGGAATAAACCCCTCTGCATAAGTTAATTAAAAAAGTTGAAACTGTCATATTATAATATAATACAACAGTTTGTTTAAGATCGTATTAACGCATTGTTATTTTATATTAATAGATATTGATATAATCAATCTTCTGCAGGAGGAGGGTTTGTCCATTTCCTGTATAGGCTGGTCCCTGTGGCGATTGCCATAGCTGTGAGCATGCCAACCATTGTTCCTTTAAAGGCAGAAGCCTCCTCATCATCCCAGTCCCCGATCACCCCTAAAGTTTGTAAGCCAATAACGGAGGCAGTCGTAACAGTGTTGAAAAGAATAAGGCCGCCCATATGGAGGAGGGAGAGGCCCACCAAATGGACACGTGCATCTCTTGATTCTGAGCTTAAGATAAGTCTAGCGGGAGGTACAATAGTACCCATACAGGATAGCCCTAGCAGACAGCGATTAATATTTAGAGGAAGTAAAATGATTTGAGATACTTTTGATCCGGCAGCGGCCATAATAAGTCGATATGAATCAACATCATTTAGATGGTCAAAGTCGAGTAGATGACCAAAGTTGAAGTTGGGATTTGAGGCTATCCGTTGAATTTTTTCTACAGTCGCGGGCCCCATTGCCAACGTTGTTGTGAAGACTATGACGCCAGCAGAGTTTACTCCTGTAGGCAAAAGCCCTACACATGCACCGGCAACACTAATCGTCGTAGGAGTCATTTTTTCAATCATTGTAGAGTCACTTTGAATGTCCAGAAAAAAGGGTAGTTTATTTTGTGGTGAGGTTTTCTAGATACTACTGGAAATTCATGCCTCATCAACGGTCTAGTATAACAAATTTGTTAATAATAGACTAGTGAGATCGCCTGCTCTACCGACTTGCTCTAAAGAGGTGAAGGAGACACTAAATAATTTGAGTACAGCCGATTTTTCTTTTGATTTAGCCTCAAATTTTCAAATTTTGCAAGTCCCCTACTGTTAACAGTAGGGGACTTGCAAAATTGAGGTGAAGGGGCTTAAAAAGCGGTCTAAAGAGGGGAAGCTAAGCAATAGCTCGTATATGCTTGATCTCTGGGTGGGCGTGCCACGCCTCCCAGAGGTCATATTTTTGCTGCAGATTGAGCCACAGCTCTGGAGTTGTCCGGAACAGTTTCGCTAGGCGAAGAGCCATCTCAGGTGTCACCCGAGCAGAGCCTGTGCGAATCTTGTGCAGCGTTTTTCGACTAATTCCAAGATCATCTGCAAGATCCTGTAAGTTGTCAATCTCAAGAGGCTTGATATAATCCTCCTCAAGGATGATTCCTGGATGTGTTGGTTTTCTTCTGTTCATATTTTCACCTTCTAATGGTAATCGCCATACTCAACATCGTAAGCATTTTCATTTGTAAAGCGAAACCAGATTCGATAGTTTCCATTAACCTTTACAGCCCAGAATCCTTTTAGTTTTCCTGTAAGTTGATGAAGGTCTGATCCTGGAAAGTTCATATCTTTAATATCCTGCGCAGCTTCCAGTCTGTCAAGAATTCTCTCAAGTTTTGATATATGGCTTTGTTGAATGCCTGACTTGACCCCTCTAAAAAAGAATTTCTCTAGTCTCTTGATTTTGAAGGAGATAATAGCCATTCGACATTCCCTGTATCTCTTTATAATGTAACCTGAAAAGTTACATCTTGTCAAGAGTCCCCTCAATACGCGCTACTGCCTCCTCTATCGGCTCACTCTTAGAGACAAAGATCGGCTCGCCGATCTTTACCTCTATTTTGCTAAAGGGTTTGGGGATTTCGAAGCGATCCCAGGAGGAGAGAAAAAAGCTTTTAGAGCTTGTCCAGGAGAAGGGGATAAGAGGGGAGCCGCTCTCTTGGGCCGCTTTGATGGGGCCTGGCTTTAGCTTGTGGCGTGGGCCTCTGGGGCCATCGGGGGTGACCATGAGGGCAAGTTGTGGCTCTTTTAGCCGTATCATCATCTCTTTTAGAGCTTGAGGGCGGGCGGTATGGCCAACGCGGATAGTGTCGGAGTTTGGGTAGGTGTGGATGAGGGCATTGAGCCAGTTGCCGTCGCGGCTTTTGCTGATCACAGCTGTGAAATGGCAGAGCTTTAGCTGTGAGCGGAAGGTTTTGGGGAACAGCGCCATCCGATCGTGCCAAAAGAGGAGGATCAGTGAGCCACTTTTGGCAGCTTTGACAAAATGTTCCATCCCTTCGATTTTAACTCGGCAGGTGAGTATTAGAAGAGCGGCAAAAGCTCTCATAAGATAGGCGGCCAGCTTGTGGATCACTGCAGAAGCTCACGGATTTGAAGGGCCGCCTGCTCACTGGCAGTTAGGCCTCCCTTTGGTTTTAGACTCTCCCACGCCTCTTCACACTGTTTAAGGCAAAGATCGCGCGGCAGACCCTCCTCCCAAAGAGGGGTGAGGGCATCGATGACGGATTTGGCATCGAAGCCTTGCCTAATCTTTTCTGGAAAGACGGTGCGCTTTTGTAAGATATTGACGATACAGTAGTGAGGGATGTCGAGGCGCAAAACGTATTTAGCTAAGAGTCGTCCCATCTTGGTGACGCCGTAGAGAACAACCGCCGGCGTTTGATGCCAGGCGAGCTCTAGGGTGACCGTTCCCGATTTTGCAAGGGCAGCTCTAGCATCCCGCATCAGCTCATAGTTGTAGTGGTGGGGAATCAGGGTCACTTTGACGCTGGCCTCTTTAGCGAGCTTTTCTAGGAGAGGGCGATACTTCTTTTGGCTCTCAGAGACACAAATTTGCACACCTTTGTGCTCTTGTAAAAAGAGCTTGGCGGCATTTAGCTGCAGAGGGTAGGTGAGCTCAATTTCGCTTTGGCGACTTCCTGGAAAGAGGGCAAGGATCGGCTTGTCACTCAAGCCAAATCTCTCTTTCCAGTCATCGGCGTAGAGATAACTTTTAAAGCGCTCATAGAGTGGATGGCCCACATGTTGCACTTTTAGATCTGTGTGGGAAAAGCAGTCCACCTCAAAGGGAAAGAGGGTGAGCAGCAAGTCGAGATATTTTGTCATCAGCTTGATGCGCCCTTTGCCCCAGACCCAAACGGAGGGGCAGACGTAGGTGATCAATTTGCCCTGATAGCCCTTTTTTCTTAAAGAGCGCGCCAGCCTTAAGTTAAAGCCTGGGTAGTCGATGAAGATAACGGCTTTGGGCCTTGTCTTTAAGATGTGATGCTCCACCTTTTTAAAGGAGACAGCAAGTGAGGGGAGCTTTTTTATGACATCGGTAATCCCCATTACCTGTAATTGATCAAAAACGCCGATCGGTTTCACACCCTCACGACACATCAGGGGCCCGGCGACGCCAAGAAGCGGATATTGCGGTAAAAAGCGCTTTATTGCGCGCGCGAGTTGGCTGCCAAGCAGGTCTCCGCTCATCTCGCCGGCGATTAAAAAGAGATGCTCTTTGGCGGCGATCGGCTCCTGCTTTGTTCTCACCTTCTCTTTACTCAAAGCTATCGTCATGAGACTCTCTCCCGATGGACAAAGAGGAGGTTACGAAGGTAGGGAATCAGCCCTAAGCCTGAGCTGAGAATGTTGACAAGGTCACCA
>JAJFMK010000028.1 GCA_021772215.1 Chlamydiota bacterium
CCTGTGTCAACTCCTCTTCGATTCTATTTTCCCCGTTTAAGCGCTCTATATTGGTCTGTGAGACCTTCACCTTCTATCGCTTACCAGTACTGCATCACAAGCATATGAAAAGCACCAATCTTATTGAGAGAATGAATCAGGAAATCAAAAAAAGGGACTCGAGTTGTTAGAATATTTCCCAACCAACAGAGCTGTTTTAGGTTAATCATGTCATATGCCGTAGAAGCTCATGAAGGCTGGCTCGAGGATAGCAGATACTTAAATATGAACCTTCTTTGGGAAGAGAAAAGAGAACAGTTAATCAATATCAACAAGGCAGCATAACCACAAGTAGAAGATACATCAGGTCAATTTGCATATAATTCAGGACACAACCTCGCTAAAGCTATTTATGCTATATGCCAGGATGAAAATAGCTATTTCTAACCTCAAATCCTTTTCTTGTTACAGCCCAAATTGACTTAGAAAAAAGAACTGTGATCATTCCAACTACTGTTCCTACAACTTTTTTTTCATTTTCAACTCTTTATTGAATACTGCTATGTAAGCACTTTAACTTTTGACTTTTCTCTTTGGAAAAACTTTGATTTAATGGATTCTCTCCAGCAGACCTTCAAGCAGATAATCGTTATAAGCACCATCAGCACATAACTTTGATCCCATCGAAACATTAAGCTTCATTTTCAAAAACAGTTTTGGTGGCAACAGGGTCAAAGTCAGAGCGCACACTCGGGTATCTTGTCATTTGAAATTTGGCATTTTATATCTTACAGCGGATCAACTGTTAAACTTTATGTGTTACAACACGCAAGGTTCGTATTGATCCGTTTGTCGTTTTAAGACGCTACAATTAGCTCTGAAGCAGGTACTTTTTACTTAATATTTATTTTAAGAGGGACTTGCAAAATTCATTTACCCATTAAAAACGCCCTTTTAAAGCCTATTACATCTCTTCTCCTCTACCGACCCACCAGGGGTCGATATCGTCAAATTGACCGTGGCAGCTTTGCTGCCGCTTGCAATAGGCTTTAAAATCCCCATTTTTTCCGGGCAAAGCAGTTTTGCAAGTCCCTCTTAACTTAAATCGTGAGCTAATCTCCGGAAGTTTGAAAATAAATATTGTTGCTAATGATCAGTCCATTTAGAATGAGGCAGCGTCAAGTCAATATTTTGCAAGAGACTCTACCAACCTAGCGCCTGAGAAGGAGTATTACAAAATTCTTGGTGCGCTCAATAGTAAAAAACAACTTATTTTCATTAAGAGGATTAAATGCTTTTAGGTGTACCAAAAGACAAAATTTCTACTGATCCAGAAACTATCCCAAACGTAGATACCAAACCAGAATATAGCTTTTCCCTATCTCGCCACATCCATGGAGGCTTTCAAGGCACAAGCCTTGGCAACGACCGCCGAATTAGTTTGATGAAAGGACTTCTTGGAGGAAATCCAGAGGAACGCCTTAAAAAATTAGGAGTTGTCATTTATGTGCCTCATCCCTTTGCAGATGAAACAAGCCATAAACTCAGTAAAGCGCTTGGTATGTTAATGAACAGCAAAGGCATTACTGTAATAAATGACGATGTCTCAAGGGCAGATTTTGTTGTTATCCCTCTTTCCGATGCCTTTTTGAAATCATCTACCCACATGCATGAAATGCTCCGTTTGATGGAAGACCTAAGCTACAAAAAGCGCATTCTTCCAACAGTGATGGAAGGTACTGAGATTTTTCGTCAAGGGCAAGAGCTCCCTTATGAAGCATTTTGGAATGATCAAGCATCTATAAGTACTGGCGAAGCAAACTTGCTCTCTCAGAGAATTCATCGTAGAATAGGAGCCTTTATTGGAGCGATTCGGGATACACTTTGCCTCAGTCTTCAAGATTTAATCAAGGAGCGCTTTCAGCAATGGCTAGATGTAATGGACGAGCGAGTTAATGAGCTTGGGGCAAAAGCAAAAGCGTCAAAAGAGGTAATCAATCTTCCTGATATCACACTCCCTTTTTTTAACCGTCCTGCAGAAAAAGAAAAGATTGAAAGAGCCTTCGCGGCAAATCCACAAACAGTTGTTCACCTTGTAGGAGAAGAAGGCGTTGGTAAAAGCCAACTTGCCCTACAATATGCAAAAGAACATCAAGATGACTACGCACTTATTGATTGGATCGATTGTGAGAGCCAAGATTCGTTTTATCGAGAGCTTGCTCAGCTCAAAAGAAATTTACAAATGTTAGAAGACCCAGAAGAGAAGAACTTTTTCCCTAAACTCTTTGAAGAGCTTAGTAAGCGAAAAAAAACGCTTCTCATTTTGGACTCTGCAGAAAACCATGAAATGATTGCTCCTATACTACAAGGACACCCAAGTCACGTATTAGTCACCTCAAAAACTGGGCCCGACACAGCAATTCGTATCGAAAGTCTTTCCCCTCAAACAGCTTTAGGGTTTTTTACGGCTCTCAGCGGAACAGACGAGGAAAAGCTCACCCTTGTAAACCTATTAGAAGGGAATCCTGAAAAGCTGAAAGCTGCCTTTAGTTACATCGACAAAGCGAAAATCACGGTTGCCCAGTTTATCTTCTATTTCAAAGAGAAAAGAGAAGTGCTCTTGCAAAAGCAGCAGCAGATGGAAACAGTAGCTAATGTAGATCAAATGCGTCAAAGAAGCTTTAGCATTGCCCTTCCTTCCTCTCAAAACACTCCCGTTGTCCCTCTATCCCATGAAGCCGCGCTAAAATGGACCATTCAATCAAGTGATACAGTTATGGCGACTTTTGCAAAATTACAGCGAACTTTGTTTGTTTCTTATTCATGGAGTCAATCAGATAATGTCGATAAGATCGATAACCTCTTTGTTCGTGGAGGCGTACCTGTACTAAGAGATAAAAGAGAACTCGACAAGCTTGAGAGTGTGAAGGAATTTATGAAGCAGGTAATTAGGGGGGCAGATTTTACGATTTGTGTTATCAACAACAACTATTTAAAATCTCTCTACTGCATGTTTGAAGTGGTCAAAACTATGGAGGATCCTTACTGGAAAAGACGCGTTTTTCCTATTGTAATGGAAGGGGCAAATTGCTTGAGCGATTCCGAAATTGAACACTGGAAAGCCTATTGGATCGATGAAATCAAGAACTTAGAGGAGGCTCAAAAGAAGAGCGCTGGAGGTGTGCAAAGTGATGAAGATCTGCAAATTGCGAGAATGATTTCGGTATATTTACCAATCTTTTTGATCTTTGTGCGAGATATCCAACCCAAAAGCTTTGATGAACATCTTCAAACTGGATTTCATGAAACGATTGCTGTCATGATCCAACGTTCTGATGAGTTAAGTAAAAAAGGTCTCTATCGAAAAGGAATCGTTTTTTTGCCGTTCGCAAATATCCCCAACTTTGTAGGGAGAGTAAAAGAGATCCAGCAACTCCAAAACCACCTCCAGCCAGCTTGTTTTGGTCAAATCACTCTGACAGGGATGGGAGGTGTTGGTAAATCTCAAATTGCTTTGGAATATACAACCCGCTTTGCAAGTAAATATGAGATAGTCTATTGGATTGAAGCGCAGGACTATGACACCCTTATTGACAGTTATCGAAGACTTGGAGAGCACCTGCGCCTCAGTCAAACTGATTTAGCTAGAGGTAACATTGAAAGGGCCGTAAAAGAGGCAATGGAGTCACGTTCAAATTGGCTTTTAATTTTTGATAACGTAGAGTCCTCCCATCTCCTTGAGAAGGCACTCCCAAAAAAAGGAAAAGGGGGGCATTGTATCATCACTTCTAGGCATACTGAATGGCAAAACAGCATTGCGGTGAACTGTTTTTCTGAAAATGACTCCGTAGAATACCTGACAAAAGTGACGGGATCTGTCGATGTGTTAGCCATGAAAAAGCTTTCAAGTGAACTCGGAGCCCTCCCACTAGCCGTTGCCCAGTCTGCAGCGTATATTCTTCAAGAAGGCCTTTCTGTATCTGACTATTTAGATTATTTTAAAGAGGAGCGCAGTACTCTTTGGGATTCTGAATCTAGTGCACGCGAAAAAAAACAACAAGACTATCCAGATACCATAGCAACAACTTGGATGATGGCGTGGCAAAAGTTACAAAAAGAATCTCCTACGGCCATTCAACTCCTTTCGGTACTAGCTTACACAGGGCCTGATCGATTGCCTGGAGAGGCACTTTTTAGATCCTGGAGCATATTTAGCAATAAATCAGTATTTATGGGTTCAGAATATGGCAACATTTCAATTACAGGAGGGGCAACAGAAACCGCTATTGATGCAATTGAAATGGCAAACGCTCTGCATGATCTAGAGAAGTATTCACTCATTACACAATTTGTATCGACAGAAGATGGTGAGATTTATCGATGGGTTTCCTCTCATCGTTTGGTTCAAGCAGTAATTCGAGATAACTTGAATTCTAAAACAATTGATCATGCTTATTACAGCATTCTAAACGGCATTGGATCTGAGTTCCGAAGTGAAATACATACTGCAAAAGATTTGCAACATAATAAAAATCTTTTTGAGCATGTACGTGCTATTTGTGATCATGTAAAATCATCTGATTTTTTAGAAAGAATCAAGGGTTCTGCTATAGATAATACTTCTAATAGTGCTTTTATATCTCTTATTGAAAGGTTGATAAAATTCTTACAGCAAATCAATCTCCATGAAGAAGCAAAAATCTATTACGAACTTTTGATTAAACTTCTGGAATCTTCTGCAAAAGAAAACAAAAAGGAAATGTTTCCTAAATTGTGTAATTTACAAATTCAATATCGTGAATTTCTCAATAGCATTGGAGAAGATGAAAAAGCTAGGGAAGTGAATGAGGCGCTCACAAAAATTCTTGGTGGATTACAGACAACTAAAATGATGTCTAGGAACGAGTATTTGCAAACTATTGTAGAAAAAAATAGAGACGCTTCCCCACTTAAAATTGTAGAAATATTACTATCAGAAGGGCTAAAGGCTTCTAAGAAATCGGATTATTCGAGCGTTAAGGTTTGCATGGAACAGGCTCTTGAGTACTTCGATGAAATTGAAGAGGTTGAGAGCGATCAAGTTGCACTAGATTTGCACCAAGCACATGTGCGCACTCTTTTAGGAGAAGCTATTATTGCTTTAGATGATGGTGATGCGGAAGATTTCTTGGTTGAGGCACTTAACCAATATGAAAAGTGTCAAGATAAAGAGAATAAGGAGAGAGCGCTAACAGTTGAAATGCATTGTTTGTGTTTGTCTCTTTTAGGAGATCAAAAAAAATCGATATCCCCAATAGAAGGGAGAAAATACTACTTAAAAGGAATTGAGGTAGCAACCAGAGGCTTTGGCCAGAGAGTAAATCAAAAGACCGTTGATTATTTACAAAAGCTTACTCTTCTGGAAGCCGAAGAAAAAAACCACGAAAAAGCGCTTGAATACGCCTCGGAAGCTGTGCAAATATTGGAAGCACTAGTTCCTCTCCCTGATAAAATTACATTTGCTGAGGCACACGCTTATCGAGCTCTTGCTTATTTCGGCTTAAATGAGTTTGAAACCGCACTCTCCTTATACAAGAAATCTTGTACTTTGCTTAATGAATGCAACGGCCTACCTACCTATGCATCAATTATCAGTCAGCTCTTCACCTTTCGAATTTTTGAAGAGCATCCCTTTAAACAATATGAGGTTATTGTCTGCATACTTTCCTTCTTAGAGCAAGGAGGACATGGAGAATCTTGGGTTGCGGCTAAAGGACATGCCGCTGCTGCATGTGTTGCTAAAGATCTAGCTAAATTATACAGGAACTTTGAGCAAACAAAAGAGCAAGCCCTACCACATTTACGAGATGGGCTATCCCATATAGAAAAGGCTTTTGCTATCTATGAAAAGGAAAAGTCTTTTGAAGGTACTTTAGCTATACTAAAGATACATGCCGAGATACTTCAAAATCTTGGAGATAAAAGGGGAACGGATGAAAAAATCGCGCAGATTTTGTCTTTAGTGAAGCAACAAGAAGGTGATACAAGAGCTTTAATGATTTCAACCTACCAAAGTATTGCAGCACTATACGAAGAGGGTGACAATTATCTCGAAGCTGAAAAATATTTATTAGAGGCCAACCAGGTTTTTTCCTCTCTTTTTGACAGTTCATTCAGTAAAATGGCGTTTGGCGATGAATATATGCAATTAAAGATTAAGTTGTTGATTTTATACATCAAAGCGGGAAAAGAGAAAGAAGCTACAAAATCTGGGAAAGAGGCTATCAAATTCTTGCACGACTTATTAGGTGTGCAACCATCTCAACCTCTAGCAAGTACCTATCTACGACTAGGGCATTTACTCAATATAAAGAAAATGCCTCAGGGAAAGACTTATTTACTCAACGGTGCGAAAATGTTTCTATCACTTGAAATGTACAAGATGGCCGCTGAATGCTACAAGGAGTTGATTGATTTAGCTACCTCTTGTCAAGAATTTCATGAAGCAAAGAGCATGATATTAAAATTCGTTGAAATGAAGAAAAAAGAGATAGGTGATAACAAAAATCAAGCTACAGCGGAACAATATTTTGTTACAGCAAAAGCACTTTATGAAGAAAGGTATTATTTTTCTGCTTTAAAACTCTTTGAGACTAGTTTAAGTACTTATGAATCTCTTGGGACAAATGATCACTTCAGGGAACGTGCCGAAGTCCATTACTACATGGCAACATGTTACCAAAGGTTGCTCCCCGATTGTGGTTCTGCAACAGAACACGCACAAAAAGCCCTTGATTTAATAAAGCAAATTGCAATATCTGATGATGATAAGGAGCTGTTTAAATTTTTCTATCTAGCAGGTAGCGTAAGAAACCCTAGAGATAAACAACGTCTCGTGCTCTTAAATCAAGCTGAAAAAATTACCAAGAATTACATTGGCAAGAATTACAAAGAAATAACACAAAGTCAGCGCATGAAACTCTCCCTCGCTTTTGGACAATCAAAAAAATATAGTATGCATCAAACAGCTCTGAACCATGAAAACCAGCTCTCCGAGTCAGCTGAGTATTATGCGATTCGGCTGCGGTTTTATAATGAAGCTGCTTCAGAGTCTTTACAGTTTGGAATTTTAGCTAATACAGAGCGCGCATTTGACTGGATACGAAAGGGATATGACTTAATTGGAAAAATTGAAACTATTAACGATGATATTCGTATCGAATATATGCGCCTCTGCAACATGAAAGGAGTCGCTTTTTCTCGCGTTGGAGAAACCAAACGCTCCTTAGAATCTGACGAAGAAAGCTATAGGATTTCTCAGACATTGTATTCTGAACCAACTGCTTGGATTGCTAACATGATGAATAATTTTGGTTACAATTGGAGGGACTTGAACGATCCAAAAACTTCATACCAGTTTTTCATAAAGGCCGCTGACTGTTATACAGTGTTAACTGGAAGAG
>JAJFMK010000271.1 GCA_021772215.1 Chlamydiota bacterium
GGCCTGCAAATCATCGATGTGAGCAATCCCTCTAACCCAACTCTATCGGGAACTTTTTTCAAAGGAGGTCGAGCATATGCCGTGCAAGTTGCTGGTAATTTCGCTTATATTGCTAACTTTGTCAGCGGAATTTTAATCGTCGATGTCAGTAACCCTTCCGATCCAATTTCAGCAGCCTCATATGACACACCAGGTATAGCCTATGGCATTCGAGTTCTTGGCAGTAAAATCTATGTTGCCGATGATAATTTGGGTCTACAGATCTTTGATGCAGGCTTACTACTATCTGGGTTCCCGAGCCAAGCAGATATCGGTAACTACGAACTAGAGCTGATCGCCGAAGCCCCTGATCAAAACCTTGCCACCTCTCCATTTATTGTCCGTGTCGAGGGGCCACCGGTGGCCGCCGGTACTATTTCAAATAGGCTAGCAGATGTCGATGCCCCATTTTCCTTTTTTCTAGATCAAGCCGTTTTTCCTGATCCCAATGGCGACGTCGTCTACTACTCAGCAAGAAAAGGCGATCAAAACTCACTTCCCTCCTGGCTTAGCTTCTCACCCATTGGGATTTTCTCTGGAACGCCACAATCATCTGATGTAGGAGCTATTGATATTGAAGTCTTTGCCTCTGATGGAATCACTGAAAGCAGCGCCTCGACCAACTTCACTCTTACCGTTGAACATTTCCCTAAAGTGTCAAAAGCCGTACCCAATCAAGTCGCTGACATTGGTAACCCCTTCACCTTTACTCTCCCACCCCAAACCTTTACCGATAAAGATGGCCCCCTCACCCACAGTGCAATGCTTAGTGACGGCAATTCCCTCCCGAGTTGGCTAAGCTTTAACGCGACAACTTTACAATTTTCGGGAACAGCAAACCTAACAGATGCGGCATCACTATCTATAAAGATGACTGCAGCAGATAGTTTTGCTGCAACCGCTTCAACTACCTTCGCTTTAGAAGTTGAGGAGTTTCCCTCTCTACAAAACCCCATCGCAAACCAGCTTGCAACGGTTGGAGAGCCCATTATCTTCCAACTCGGAGCAGACACCTTTTTCAGTTCAAATGGAGATACTCTCACATTCCGAGCAACAAAAGCTAACGAAAGCCCCCTTCCCGTATGGCTCGGTTTTACAGGTCAAAGAGTTGAATTCCAAGGCACCCCACTCGCCTCTGACAAAGGGCTGCTTTCACTAAAAGTAACCGCAGAAGATTCTAAAGGAGGTAGCGCTGTTGGCAATTTTGACATTAATGTCGCCGACGCCCTCTCCCAAGAAACTACCCGCATTGGTGGATCCTTGCTATATTCCATTCCTAATATGATCTCTGCTCCCTTAGGACCCCTCTCCTATACAGTTACCCTTGGGGATGGCTCTCCACTTCCCCCTTGGCTCCTCCACAACCCTACAACGAACACTTTAAGCGGAAGCCCCCCCCCTAACTCAGAAGGTATCTACCACATCTTAGTTACCGCAACTGATGGCGTTCAAGACCCAGCCCTCGGCACCCTCTCCCTAACAGTGGGATCCAACGCAGCTCCTAAAGTTGCTAACCCCCTATCCAACCAAGTCGCCCAAGTTGGACAGAACTATCGATTCGTCGTTCCCGACAACACCTTTGTTGACCCCAACGGAGATCCCCTAAATTTATCCGCAAAAGGAATCAACGGAAAAAGCCTCCCCTCATGGCTCACCTTTACAGACCGTACCCTAGAAGGAAGAGCTGGCCCCTCAGATACCGGCAACTTTAACGATAAAATCATACCCTTACAGATCTGCGCCACGGATGGTGATCAAGAGGCGTGTAGCATTTTTGACCTAAGCGTGCAGGGAACCTCAAATGCAGAAACTGCCCTAGCAGTCGCTGGACCCCTAGCATCTTTAGGCGCTCTAGGACTCGGTTGGTATAAAAAAAGAGGTCTTCTTCTAAACCCCTTGAATCGCAAAACGTATGACCAAGGGACAAAAACAGTGCAAATTGGCGCCCCATTTAGCTACAAACTTAAAACCCCTCTTGCACAGACAACACTCATCCAGGCCTTCAAGGGAGAGGAAAAGCACCTTGGTCTTAAGTTTTTAAAATATGATAAACCCATTGCCGGAGGAGCCCTTCTTCCCGACTGGCTAAAAATTGATACAGCAAATCAGCTGATAACAAGTGATTACCCTCCTCGCCAAGAAGATGCGGGTCTCTACACAGTTCGTGTCTTTGGACATGGTGAAGTAATCCTAGAAGAGATTAAGTTAGACGTCGGTGGCACGAGTGGAAAACAGGTAGAAATGTATGGGATGTAAAGAGAGGAAAAGATGGTACAGTTACAAATAGGGACTCATTCCCAAACAAGTTGGAAAGGAAACTTATTCCAGCAGCTTTCACGAGGGTCTGCCCTTGTCACCGCTATAGTGGGATCAACACTCTTCGGGCTCACAAAGGCTGCAGAGACGACTAGTTTATCTGGTCGAAATGTGAGGCGAGCGGGGGCTGCTCCAGAGGTTAAGGTAGTTCTTCCTCCACAATCAACCTTTCCTCAGACAGCCTTTTCTCTATCGCTTCTTCCCAGTGACTATTTTCTAGATACAGATTTTGGGGAATTTACGCTCAGTGCGGTTGAGAAGAGTAAACAGACTCTACCTAGCTGGATTGAATTAAGGTTTGATGACTTCCATTTTTGGGGAGCTACTACCGGTATAACCAGTGCACTCTCTGTACAAGTTCTTGGAAATCTAGCTTATGTCGCTGATAACTTTAACGGTCTGCGGATCATCGATGTAACCAACCCTTCAACACCCATCTTGATAGGCTCTTACGATACACCAGGTAATGCAGTAGAAGTACACGTCATTGGAAACCTCGCCTACGTTGCTGATCAAGCTTCTGGCCTCCAAATCATCAATGTGAGTAACCCCTCAGCGCCCACACTTAGCGGCTCTTATGATACGCCAACTAGTGCTTATGGGGTACAAGTGATCGGAAATCTCGCCTATATTGCTGATCATAACTCTGGTCTACAGATCATCGATGTGAGCAACTCTTCAGCACCCACTTTAACAGGCTCTTACGATACTCCAGGTCAGGCAAGAGGGGTACAAGTCATCGGAAACCTAGCTCATGTAGCAGATGGAACCTCTGGCCTCCAAATCATCGATGTAAGTAACCCCGCAGCACCCACACTTAGAGGCTCATACAAT
>JAJFMK010000272.1 GCA_021772215.1 Chlamydiota bacterium
TCTTGGTAGACCATAATGCCGTAGGTCTCGCTTAAGATCCCCTCCATCCAGGGGTGCTCGATCTCGCTTTTCTCGCGGCCATGCTTTCGTTCGATGAAGCTGGGGATCAGATCCATCGGACCGGGGCGGTAGAGCGACACCACTGCAATGATCTCTTCAAAGCGGTCAAGGTGGAGCTGCTTCGCCAGCTCCTGCATTCCGGTCGATTCAAGCTGAAATATCCCTAAAGTTTTGCCGCGGTTTAGAATCGAAAAGGTCATTTCATCATCTAGGGGAAGGTTCATCCAGTCGATCCGCGTCCCCGTTCTCGCCTCGATGGCGTCGACGCAGGTTTTGATCGAAGTGAGCGTCTTCAGTCCCAAAAAGTCGATCTTAAGCATCCCCACCTGCTCAACCGGCTTCATAGAAAACTGCGTCGCAGGGATTTCAGAGTCTTTCGCATTGGCTAAAGGAATGTGATCTGTCAGCGGCTCTCCGGCGACAACTAGGCCTGCAGCGTGGATGCCGGTGTTGCGGATCGACCCCTCCAGCTGCATCGCCAAGTCAATCACCCGCTTCACCTCTTCATCAGTCTGATAAAAATCGAGCAGATCTTGATCCTTTTCGAGCGCCTTTTCGAGAGTGATATTGAGATCGTCGGGAATCAGCTTAGCAACCTGGTTCACCTTAGAGAGAGGGACATTGAGGACACGGCCCACATCTTTGACCGCCATCTTCGCCTTCATGGTACCGAAGGTGATGATCTGCGCTACATTATCCTTACCATACTTTTCCAGCATGTAGCTGATCACCTCGCCGCGGCGATCCATACAGATGTCAACGTCGATATCGGGATAGGAGATACGCTCGGGATTGATGAAGCGCTCAAAGAAGAGCTGGAAGCGCAAGGGTTCGATGTCGGTCACGCCGATGAGGTAGAGGACAATCGACCCCGCCCCGGAACCTCGTCCAGGGCCTACAGGAATGCCATTTTCTTGAGCCCAGTGGATAAAATCCCAGACAATCAACAGATAGTCACTCATCCCCTTCGGAACGATCACATCCATCTCGCTCTGAAGGCGCTCTTCGATAACCTTCATCGGATCTTGGTCTGGATATTTCTTTGCAACAACCTCAAGCCGCTCTTTAGTATAACGTTTAGGAATTCCATCGCGGCAGAGCTTCCAGAGGTATTCGGGAGGGGAAAGTTTTTGACCATCCACCTTTGGTGGGTGGTAGACGGGGTAGTGCTTCGTATCAAAGTCGATTGTGACGTTACACTTTTCTGCCACCTCAACCGTATGTTTAAGCGCTTCCGGGCAGTCGGCAAAGAGCTTTTGCATCTCCTCTTTGTTAGGAAAGTGGAAGCTGTGAGAGGGGTAGGTGCGCCTTTTGGGGTTAGGCTTTCTGTTTAAGGGGTTGCCAAGGGAGTCTCTCTCCCAGATCTCACACGGCTCACCCGACTGAATATTGAGCAGAATCTCATGCGCGCGGAAGTCTTTAGTATCGAGGTAGTGCGTATCGTTTGTGGCGACCAACTTAATGCCTCGCTCCTTAGAGAGTTTGATGAGGCGGTTATTGACCTTTTCCTGTTTTTCGATGTAGGCGTTGTAGTTGTTGATGAGCCACTGCTCCTCCTTCATCCCTTCCGCACTAAGCTGTTCATCACTCATCGGATGGCGGATCAACTCTAGGTAAAGATCATCGCCAAAGAGCTCCTGCAGCTGGTCGACCCATAAATTCAAGCTCTCTTCGGATCCATTGAGAATCTCATATGCAATGCGACTTCCCATATCACCGCTAAGGCAGACCAGACCTTCAGCATGCTCCTTTAACAGCCCCATGTCGATCCTAGGGTCGTAGTAGAAGCCGTCGAGGTAGCCGGCCGAGGAGAGCTTGCAGAGATTTTGATACCCCTTTTGATCTTTCGCCAAAAATCCTAAGTGAAATGAAGCGCGCATCGTGGTGAGACACTTCTTCTTAAGGGTCCGATCTTCAGGGGCGACAAAGAGTTCACAGCCGATCAGAGGCTTGATCCCCTGCTTTTGACACGCCTGAAAGAACTCTACAGCGCCAAAGAGGTTGCCATGGTCGGTCAGCGCTACAGCCGAAAAGCCATACTCCTTTGCCCGCTTGGCGATATCTTTAACAGAGGGACAGGCGTCTAATATGGAATATTGTGAGTGGACATGGAGGGGTACAAAAGCGTCGGTCATAGAAGGATAAGTCTACTTACTTTTGAACAAGCTATCAAGTGCGATTCTTAAACAGTTGGTAGCTTGATGGATCAGGCTTTTATTCTTGCGAGGAGAAGAGGGAACTGAAAAATCGAGCATATAGATCTTTTTCGCATATGCTTTCTCCTTTTCACCCTTCTCTAGACGCTGCGCCTCCTCAAACCTGGCAAAAGAGCGACGATTTGCCTCGCCGACTAGCCCCTCTAGGTCTGCCCCTGTATACCCTTTTGTTAACAGCGCGAGCAGCCCCAAATCGACGCTTTCATCTAAATAGCCATTAATTCGAAGATCTCTAGTGTGAATACTCCCTCAGCTAAAACAGAAGGCTTCTCCCGATTAAGGGTTCCTCTGCTCGTACCACAATTAAGGTGTGGAGAGGGCTTCTAGGGATTTGGATACCCAAGCTATCTATTCCGAGAGCTAATTTTTAATGATGGTTTGTTTAGAGGAACTTGTCTCA
>JAJFMK010000273.1 GCA_021772215.1 Chlamydiota bacterium
ATGGAGGATAAGAGTTGGCCCACTTTCGATAAGTTTGCTCTTCTATCCATAGAGGGTGAGCTTTTAGAGGGTTTAGTCTCTTTTGCCTACCTCTACCGCTTCTCTGAAGAGCTGCTTAGGCTTCTTCTTTTTGGAGAGGGAAGTTTTGAACTGTTCTTTAAGAAGTTGGATACGATTCAAGATGCCAATGAGGATGACCGCGATGCTCTTGGGGCAGGCTTTTTAGCTTTTCAGGAGAAGTATCCAGAGGATTATCAAAAATTTGGAACGGTCGTTTTATCTGATGTGGAGCCGATCCTAATGGGACAGCTGGCGGCTCTTGGGGTGGAATTTTTTCGAGAACGCATCTTTTTTGACTTTATTCGTGGTTACAATAGAGGGCAAAATCAAGGTGTGGAAAATAGGGTGGCTCTCTACAGGGGAGTTAAAGAGGGATCCTTAGAGCTTAAAAGAGCGCTCTTTTCCCACCTAATCAAGGCCTTAGAGAACCCCTCGCGCGCGGATCTTCTACTTGAGTTTGACACCGGCGAAGAGGATAGCAAGATCGCTGTTTCTCTCCTGTTCAACTGTTCCGATGATCAGATAGACCAGGTGAGGCGAGTTCTCCATTGCTCGCTACTAATCCGTGAAAATCTTGAAGAGTTGCGGGGCGTTGTCGATTCGGTCTCCAGGACGTCGTTCGCTACGTTTGATATGTCTGGCCTTGAAGCAATTGAGAGGGAGTTCGCTGAAAAGAATGATCTTACGATGCTCGGTGAGATAATTGAGTATATTCGCAGCTGGCCAATGGAGGGCAGTGCGTTGGTTCACGTTATTAGACGTCTTAGAGAGGCCGACCAAACAAAAAAAGAGCGCTTCATTCAGCGCATCTTTAAGGCTAAAGAGGATGGGTACATCCCTGATCAAGAGCTGCTAGAAAAATTGAAAAGATTTCAAGTCCCAGGGCTATTTGTTGAAGTTCTGATTACGCTTTTTGAAAATAGCACCGTTTCAAGAGCTGAGTTGTTTCAACTCGTTAAAGAGTTTGGACAGGGTGATCTCGCTGATACATCCTATCAAATTGTCGCCCAGTTTATCCCTATTCAAATAGAGGGGCGGGTGCCCTGGATTGAGATCTTTAAGTATCTACAATCTCTTTCCCCAAACGATGTGAAAGAGATTAGTGATCAAATTCTTTGGGCATTAGAGAATATATCGAATAAGGACCTTACCGAGTTTCTTCGGGCCTATAGACCTGGAAAGCCCGACGGTGAAGTGGTCGTGGTAACTGAGAAGGAGAGAACTTTAATTAAGGACCATTCCTTATACTTTGATCTTCTCTACCATCTACTTTTCCCTGTAAGCAGCGCTCCTTCACCCCTTATCGCCAACTTGATAGAGATAAAAAAGTTAGAGGAGGGGGCCTTGGAGATGTTGATGCAGAATCTAAAAGAGTTATCCAGTTCGCCTCATCTTGTAAACTTAAGAATATCCCCTCGCTATTTTGTCTATTTAGTTGAGCGGGCATCTCAGGTGAATCGAGAATACCTTCGCGAGCAGATTCGCCATGGGCTGCTTTTGGGTCCAGATCTAACAAATGATAGAGTAGATCAATATTGCAACCTGGAAGGAGTAAGACAGACATACCTTCATCAATTGATTGCGGGGATAAAAGAAAAGGATAGGACAAGCTACAATATCGCAATCTTAATTCAGGTTTTTGCCAATAACATCGGCAAATCTCTGGCAGCATTAAAAGAGGATCTTGAAAAATTTGATTGTGTCCGTGATCTTCTTAAATTATGAATTTTCTGCTTTTCCTCTCTTTGCTTTTCCTGTTTCAGCTCTTCTTTGCCCTACTCTCGAAGAGGATGGCGCGTAGGCAAAAAGATGGAGAGGACTACTTCTTAGCGCGCCGCTCGGTTAGCTTTTTTCCTCTGATGATGACCTTTTTTGCCACACAGGTGGGCGGTGGGGCCATATTAGGAGTAGCTGAAGAGGCGTACCGTTTTGGAACCATCGCCTTTTTCTATCCTTTAGGGATCGCTTTAGGGTTGATCATCTTAGGGTTAGGTGTAGGGCGTCGCATCGCTAGCTTGCAGCTCAATACAGTAGCCCAGCTGTTTGAAGAGCTCTTTGGCTCTCCTCTCTTTCGAAAATTTGCTTCGCTTTTGTCGATGATCTCGCTTCTCATGATCTTAGTGGGACAGTTGATTGCTTCGAGTAAATTTTTGGTCAGCTTAGGGCTGACAAGCCAGTGGCCCTTCATCCTCTTTTGGCTTCTTGTGATCTACTATACGGCTAGAGGGGGATTGAGTGCTGTCATCTTCACCGATGCGCTCCATGCGCTGGTCTTCTTTTTCTCCTTAAGTTTTTCACTGCTCTTTGTGAATCAGGCAGGTGAGCTTCCTTCGATGCAGGTAGAGTTTGGCGAGGCGAGCTGGGTCGGCTGGTTTTTGATGCCGCTCGCCTTCATGCTAATCGAACAGGATGTGGGCCAGCGCTGCTTTGCCGCTAGAAGCGGCCGCACCGTCTCGTCGGCCGCTCTATCTGCAGGTTTAATGACCCTTCTTCTCTGCATCGTACCGCTCTATTTTGGGATGATGGCTAAAAGCTTAAATCTAGATGTTCCTAAAGGGGGAAGCGTTCTAATGAGCGCCGTCACAGCGCTGACAAACCCCTGGATTTGTGCTGTTGTGGGCTATGCTGTAATGGCGGCGATTATCTCCACCGCCACATCGCTGATCAACGCTATCAGCTCCAACCTCGCGCAAGATTTTCCCCTCTTTCAGACGCAAGATATCTCTTTGTTAAGATGGATTACAGCCTCGATTGCGACGTTTGCCATCGCCCTATCATATGGATTTGGAAATGTTTTGACTCTTTTAACTCAGAGTTGTGAGCTCTCTGTCAGCTGCATGCTTGTGCCGATATTGACAGCTCTCTATACGACCAGAAGGGGTTATTTAGACGGCGCGCTTCCCTTTCTCTTAGGGTTTTTAGGCTTCTTTCTCTTTAGAGCTTGGCCGCCGCCGATTCCAAGGGAGCTGGCGACACTTCTGCTCTCGGCTACGGGTTTAGCTCTTGCGCCGCTTTTACGACGAGAGCAGCCAGTGCGCTCATAGCCCTGTCAGGAGGAGAGCCTTCACCTGTCAGAGATGAGGGTTCAGCAGGAAGCATTGAAGTGGCAGGGACGTCACCTGGTTCTGGATTAAATTCACTGTAAAAAGTTGATCCTTCAACGGGAGGAATTCCGCTCATGTTTAACCTCTCTTGGCAAGTTTAATTTTTTTCAAAAGCTCTTTGGTGAGCGGCCGCAGCGCCTCATAGTTGGGCGAATTTTGTAGCTTATCTTTGGCGAGATGGAGATGATCTTCAGCTAGAGCTGGATCGCCCAGTGCCAGCTGGCACTGCGCTAAGAAGATGTCGAAGGTAGGGTCATCCTCTTTGAGCTCACGAGCACGCATATAGGCGGGGATCGCTTCTTCGAAATGGCTTAAGTCAAAGTAACAGGCGGCGAGGCCGAGCCAAAATTCATATGTTTTGGGACAAAGCTGGATTAAGAGATAGAAGATCGCAAGGGCTTTGCGCAGCTCTCTTGTGTGGATAAAGTCTCTGGCCACTTGGTAGAAGGTGAAGATCGTCTCGTTGGAGAGTTTAAAACCTTTTTGAAGGCTCATGTTTTTCTTCAGCACCTCATCCATAAAGGAGCTAAAGGAGCTTAAAGAGACGAGCTGCCTATTCCACGCTTCGACCTCCTCTTCGATTTTACGGGTTTCGTAACGTGGCAGCTGCTGAAGGTGGCGCGGCAGCCCCTCCATTAAAGCTTCATAACCTTCGCCGACCAGGTCGTAGGTCTTTTGGCTCTCTTGAGCAACCTCCTCTTCGATCGTTTTGGTTGCCAGCTCTTCTGTCGCCAAGCCGCCTTGATTGGCGGTTAGATACTCGGCGATCTTGGTCTTAATGACCGCCTCTGTGATCTTATTGAAGTAATTGAGATCTTCTTGTGTTAATTCCCACTCTTCCTGGGGGTATCCTATCATTCACCACCTCCCTATAAATTTTATTATATACCTTTAGCTATTTATAGACATTCCCAACTTTCTCTTATATAATGGGAGCATTTCTTTAAAGAGTATGAAATTTAAGCAGTTAGCACTATCACTTTTTTTTTCTCTGGGTCTTTTTTTATCAGTTGAGGCTCAAGAGGTTAGGTATGACCTTCAGTTTGAGGGAGATTTAAGTCCGCTGATTGTCAATACCTTATACTCCGTCTCTCAGCTTCACCTTCTGCAAGATGACCCTCCAAAAAGCCGGATAGGCTTGCGGCGGCGCTCCGAAGCGGACCTGCCCAACCTAATAGATGGCCTCCATAGCCTCGCCTACTATAATGCTAAGTTAGAGCTCGATATTGACTATGAGAGCGACCCCATCGGGGTGACGATCGCTGTTGATCCGGGGCCTGTCTACCCGATTGCCGCCTTCGATATTCGCTATACGGCGGATGAGGAGTGTCTCGAATGGATCACGGCTGCCGACTTAGGTTTGCGTATAGGACGCGCGGCATACCCTAAGACCATCTTAGATGCAGAGAGTGAGCTTTTGATTCTCCTAGCTCAGGAGGGATATCCTTTGGCGAACGTCACAAGGCGGCGTGTCTTAGCCGATCAGGCAGAGAAGGTGATACGGGTCGAGGTGACTGTCAATCCCGGGCTGAAAGTCGCTTTTGGTCCTACCCGTTTTGTCGGTCTTGAAACCGTAAGACAGCCCTTTGTCTATTCAAAGCTCTTTTGGCAGAGGGGGCAGGCTTACGATCCCTATCTGGTTGCCAAGACGCAGCTCGACTTAGAGTCGAGCGGGCTCTTTAGCGCCATTTCGATTCAGCATGGCGAAGAGGTGATAGAGGATAACGAACTGCCATTTACCATCTATGTCACCGAGGCGCAGCATCGCACAATCGGCTTTGGAGTCAGCTACAGCACCTATTTGGGACCGGGACTTCTCTTTCAGTGGGAGAACAGAAATATGCAGGGGATGGGCCGAAAATTGGGTTTGAAGACTGAACTCACTGCTAAAAAGCAAAACGCCCGTGCCGAGTATATCGTTCCAAACTTTCTCGACCGCTGCCAGAGGCTAAAATTCCTTCTTGATGGCGAAAAGGAGCAGACGGAAGCCTTTAATGAGACCTACGTCAGTGTCTCTGGGTTGGTCGAAAGAAAACTTACCGATCGCCATTGGCTCTCCTATGGCTTGAGCTTTAAAGAGCTCTCCTCGACGGGGTCTGACAACAACAACACCTTCCACCTCGCCAAGATTCCCCTGCAGTTTCGCTGGAATGGCGCTGATCATAGCTTAAGCCCCACCTCTGGCGGGACTCTCAATATTAAGTCGACTCCAACAGCTGAGATGGTGGGAGAGCGCTTTGGCTATGTGATCAATTATCTTACGGCTACGGCCTACTGGCCGCTTCTAGGGGATAACCTCGTCTTCGCCTTTCGCGCTACCACCGGTTCTATCTTCGGCTCTTCGAGGCGTGACATTCCACCGCCTGAGCGGTTCTATGCGGGTTCTGAGAGCACTCTTAGAGGTTATAAGTATCTGACTGTAAGCCCTTTGGATGATGAAGATAAACCTATCGGTGGGCGCTCACTTATGATATACTCTATAGAGTCACGGTTTAAGCTAAAAAAGAATCTTGGCTGGGCATTCTTCTATGAGATCGGAAATGTCTATCGAAAAGAGTATCCGCAATTTGATCACAAACAGCTGCAGTCCTTTGGCTGCGGAATTCGCTATAACACCATCGTAGGTCCCCTTCGCGCTGACATCGCCTTCCCTATCAATCGACGTCCAGGCATAGATAACCGTAGCTTTCAATTTTACATTAATATTGGTGAAGCGTTTTGATCAGAGCAGTTGGCTACATTGTCTCCTATTTTTTGACTTTGTTAACGACTCTCCTTGCCCTATTTCAGTTTGATGGGGTCAAAGAGGGCGCTCTTTGGCAGCTGATTAGCCTCGCCGAAGAGAGATACAGCATCGCTCTTAACATCGACTCCTTAAAATTCAGATCCCTCTTTCAATTAGATATTGAGGGAATAAAAATCTCCTATAAAGGAAGAGATCCTCTATTCGTCAGCCAAGCCATGCTTTCGCTCTCTTTGAAAGAGCTCAAACCTGCTTTCTCATTCAAAGAGCCAAAAATTGCTAAAATTTCACTCGATTACCTCGAAGGGACGGTGAGCTTTGCAAATGGCTCTTTGAGTATTGAGGGCGCCTATCAGGATATTCCGTTCAGATTGGACAGCTCCTTAGAGACAGGGCGTTTTTTACTTCTAAGTGATCAGTTTCAACTTGAGGGATCTCTTAAACAGAGCGAAGATGAGGTCTCCATCGAGGAGGCGAGCGGCCTTATTGAGAATTTTCCCTTTGAAGGAAGCGCCACCATTAACCTTGAAAAAGAGCTGATCGACGCTCATCTCCACTCTATCTTCAAGCTTCCTATCAAAGAGAGTCACACTCCGCTGCAGCTTAATCTTCATCTTTTTGGGCCACTAGCGTCCCCTGAAGTGGCGCTAGCTATCGATGAGCCGCTAGCGAAAGTGGGAGAGTTTGAGTTTGAGAAGCTCCATCTTGAGCTGGAGAGCTTCCCGATGAGTCGCAACGCTGAGAGCTCTTTTAAGCTTCACGGCCAGTTTGATGGCCACCCGCTGACCATAGGGGGCAATCTCCACATTGAAAATGGGCGTCTGCTGCGCCTTGAAGATCTCAGTTTAAGTCTTGCCGGCGCCTTTGGCAGTGGACACATTCTCTTTGATCTCGATGAGAGGATCATCCAGAGCAGCTTAAGTTTGG
>JAJFMK010000274.1 GCA_021772215.1 Chlamydiota bacterium
TGGGTCATCGATCATGCCGGGCAAGGTCAACCCCACCCAAGCCGAAGCGCTCACCATGGCCTCCGTGCATGTCATCGGAAATGATAGCGCTATTACCCTTGGCGCAACCCAAGGCCACTTTCAGCTCAACGTCTTCATGCCGATGATTATCTACAACCTGCTAGAGTCGACCACTCTCCTCAGCGACGCAATCCGCTCCTTCGATACGCACCTCCTCAAAGGACTCCTTGCGAACGAGGCGCAGATCAAAAAAAATCTCGAGAGCTCATTGATGCTCGTGACCGCTCTCACACCCCATATTGGCTACGACAGGTCTGCCGAAGTGGCTAAGCTGGCTCATAAAGAAAATATTACATTAAAGCAGGCTGCTCTTAAGCTTGGGTTTCTATCGGAAGCAGAATTCGAAAGACTTGTCCGTCCCGAAAAGATGGTGTAATATGTCTGCATGAACAGATACATCCTTTTCCTATTTTTCGCTATTTTTCAACTTCACTCATTTGATGAACAATCGGTGAGATTGATTAACTCACCCGTTGAGGGAGGTCAGATTGAACTGCTTCTCATGAAACCGGGCGCAAAAAATCCCCCTCTTCTTCTCTTCCTTCATGGCTGTAGAGATGAGGGCTTGAAGAGCATTAAGACCGAATATATGTCCCACTGGGTCGACAAGGGCTATACGGTAGCAGCGGTTTCTATGCCCGGATTTGGAGAGACATCAGGGGTAAGAGATTTTTGCGGCCCAAAAACCTTAGCGACGCTTAATTATGCGATCGATGAGATCAAAAAAGAGGTTGGCGTAAAGTCTTTAGGCATCATCGGTTGTGGCCATGGCGGCATAGCTGCCATCCTTCTGTCGACCCAAAGAGATGACCTCAAATGTATCGTCGCTTCCAACATCACTTACGATCTGCCAAGACATTATGGCAGTGGAGACCTCCTCGACCAAAGAGTTCATGAGGCGTACGATTTCGACCACAGCGATGAGAATGAATTGCAAAAACGCTCCCTTCTCTATCTTGCTGATCAGATTAAGGCGCCGCTATACCTCTTCTACTGCAAAGATAGCGTTGTGATTAAAGAGGATGAGGTCAGAGATTTTGTCAGCGCATTAGAGTGGCTTGAAAAAGAGTGCCACCTCGCCATCAAAGAGGGCGACCCCTCCTCAGGCAGGGTAACCTATCCCGTGATACTGAACGAAGCTGAAGAGTGGGTCGAGAGCCACCTGTGGTAGAATCTATTGCTTTCACAACATGCTAATCCTTAGCTGGATAGATCGTATATTCGAATTTAGTCAATGACCACTGATCAAATTTGTTCAGTGGTCATTGACTAAATTTGTTCATTGAGCTATGAATAAATTATGGATCCTAGGTTTCTTGCTCATAACAGTCATCTGATCAACCCTAAAAAATTTGAACAGAATGACCCACAACTAGCCTTCTTAAAGACTAGAAAAATCACCTACCATTGGCCACTCGTCAAGGAACTTCCCATCAAGGAGGCGGGAATCTATACCCTTGAAGGAGGACGACAGATTGGAAAGACGACGCTCCTCAAGCAGTGGATGGCTTACCTATTGAAAAAGGGGGTCAATCCTCAAGCTATAGCCTTTCTCTCAGGCGAGTTGATAGAGGATTTTCAGTCCCTTCTTCATCTTCTACAGTTTCAGATTCAGGAGATGCCAAAAAAGGGGATGAAATATCTCATTATCGATGAGGTCTCCTACATTCGCGATTGGGATAAGGCAATCAAATTTGCAGCTGATGCAGGGATGCTTCGTTCAACTGTTTTGGTTCTTACAGGCTCAGATTCAAGTTTGATTAAGGAGGCCAGAGCACGCTTTCCTGGGCGCCGAGGAAAAGCGGATATTGTCGATTTTCATCTATACCCTCTCTCATTTCGTGAGTATGTTGAATTGATTGGAACACAGAAGGATCTGGAGAGTTCTTTTAAAAAGTATCTAATTCATGGTGGATATTTAACAGCCATCAATGACCTTGCAATGCAGGGAATGATTATGCCGGCAACTCTTGTTACCTATTCGGATTGGGTGCGCGGTGATATGATGAAACGGGGCAAGCAGGAGAGTTATCTTAGGGAGATTATCCAATCAATTATTAAATGCTATAGCTCACAAGTGACCTGGACAACGATTGCGAATAACCTCTCCATTGATCATCCAAAAACTGTCATCGATTATCTATCTCTTTTAGAGTCGATGGATACAATTCTCATCCAGCCGGCGTTGATAGAACATAAGTTAACTGCAGCGCCCAAAAAGGCGAGGAAGATCAGTTTTCGCGATCCTTTTATTTTTCACGCTCTTCGCGCTTGGGTAGAACCGACCCAAGATATCTATAAAAATCAGATTTTAAAGACAATTGAAGACCCCAAACTCTGCTCATTACTTGTGGAGGCGTGTGTGGCCAATACCTACGCTCGTTACTACCCTACCTACTATATCAAAGGTGATGGAGAAGTTGATATTGCCTACGTTGACCAGGGGACCTTTTGGCCTGTAGAGGTAAAGTGGGCGAATCATCTTCGCTCAGCAGAGCTTAAGCAGATCTCCAAATACAAGAATGGTCTCATTTTAACAAAAAATGATCATCCAGGAGTGGTTGGAGGTATTCCTACACTACCCGTGATTCAAGCTCTACTAGAGGTTAATCCGCTTTAGAATATTAATAGCTGCTTCAATATCACCACTTTCTACAGCTCGGATCATTGACATCGTTTCGTTGTGCTTTGCTAAACTTCTTTGACGTTGATCTTCCATTTGTTTAAAGCTGGCTTTGTTTTTAGTATCTCGCTTACTTCTAAGAAGAGAATCCCAGTCCCCGTCATTTTCTGGAGTTTCGCTTAAGACCTTTTTTCCATTGACCCACTTTGATGAGAGAATGTCACCATCCATTAAGTTTTTGTCCCAAAGAATCTTTTGATAAGTACCGGGTGCGTCTTGG
>JAJFMK010000275.1 GCA_021772215.1 Chlamydiota bacterium
TAGCAAGAGAGAGCGTTTTCGCTCTTTGCGCACTTCCTGCTCCATTCTTCCCAGCGAGTGGCCCTCATAGTCGACAAAGTGAAAAAAGCGCCTCAATTGCGGTAACTTTTCTGAGACCTGCCTCGCCATCTCCTGCGCCACCCAGCGGTAGGAGGGGTGGCCGGCAGCGGCGGAGCGAAGCTCTGTCAACCACTGCAGAGCGCGCAGGTTGATCTTAAAGTACCAGCGGATGTTGTAGGCGAGAGGGACGACGTACTGCGCCTCTAAGGGAAAGCTCTTTTGAATCTCTTCGAAGCAGCTTTTGGCTCTGGCCATCGCCTCGCGGTAGGGCCTCTCCATATCTGTTCCCAAGATCTCCTCGGGGATATAGTATCCCAAATCTGTTGTGAGGCGCTGTCTCTCTTGTGTCAACGTTCTGTGGCGCTGCAGATCGCGGTAGATGCCAAAGTCGGCGCTTAAGTCGAAGGTAAAGAAGATATGCTCAAGCGCTCTTGGCGATTTGTGGCGGCGCATCTTTCTAGGAGCGCAAGCGCTGTGAAGTATCTCCTCTTTTTCCTCTTCGGAAAGTTTTTTCGCGATCTTCTTGATTTCCTCTAGAGGCATGTTGCACTCCTCATAAAGGAGGGCCGCAACAACGCTCTCAATGGCGTTTTCGTCGCTCTCAATCAGTTTGACGCTGCGCCCTTCTGTGGGAGTGTAGGGTGGGACAAACATTTCAGTCGCTCGCTTTAACCCCTCTTTGAGCTCTGATGAGAAGAGACGATAGCCCTGGTCGGTGTGGTGATCGATATCGGAGCGTCGAACAAAGGAGGGGATCACCTTCGCCAGCTCCCGATTTGAATCGAGGCCTAGCTTTTGCATCTCGCTTAAGGGGTGCGCATTGAGCTTATGGATCAGCGCCTCATAGAAGCGGCCGTTACCGAAGAAGCCAACGTTGGTTAAAGTAGCTGCCGGCAGAAGGCCACGCAGACAGTCTAACACTTTGGCGCGCAAAGCAGCTGTATAGGCGCCGCTCGACTGACCCTCCGCTTGGGGAAAGCTCTTTTTTAGCTGCTCTGTTAAGGGAGGAATCAGCGCCGAGTAGGTTTCAAATAGATGGTCTAAACAGCTCTCATAGCTCTTACCATAGGGCGAATTCATGATCTTCGGTTCGCGAAGATAGCGATAGGCGCCATTAACTTTTTGGTCAAAATAGACATAGCGAGCGGACTTTTCTAAGGGAGAGCCGCCGATGCGGCAGTCCTGAACTACCTTGGCGGCGAGCATCGAGATATTTTCCATTGCTATATGAGCGCCGCCCAGCTCTCCAATCGAATCGTCGCCATAGCCATCGAGGATGCGGTCGTAGAAGTTTTGCGCCTTCGTGATGGCGAGCATCTGCTGATGATCATCTCCCTCTTTGAGGGCGCAGATCTCTTTAAACTGACTCTCATCCTCTCCTAGGACAAACTCTTTAAGAAGAAGTCGCTTTAGGCCGAGCTTCGATCTGGAGTATCTCGAAAAGAGCGCCCCTTTGATCACTTCGGGGAGATTTTTCAGAGCAAAGACGTCCGAAGCACTGTTTGTGACAAATTTATTAAGTAGCATCTCCTCTTCGGGAGAAAAAGTTTCATTTTCATCCATAAGAATCCAGTTTCGCACAAAAGTTCCATTTTTTTGGAACTTTTTTCAGCTATGCCCTATTCTCCATTACGTTATGAAAACTTCGCGCAATCTTTTTCTCTTTTTTCTGATGATGGCTCTGCCTATAGGGGCGGGTGAGCCGGCTATCTACCTCAATAAAAATTGCGGACGTCTTGGTGACCGGCTCCTCTTTGTGGCGGAAGGGATCTGGCTCTCTATGATGTTCAACCTCCCTCTGGTTGTCGAAAGCTTTGAATACTCCGACTCCTTTGCTTTTGATCAGCAGTATCCTAAGCTCAAAAATAGCCCCTATTGGAACTACCGTAAGCTGCCGATTAAGAGAGCTTCAGAGATTGATCCCCAAAGAGAAAATATTCTCTACGCCCCCGATTTTGGAGTTCCCTACGCTGAAGAGAGGCTTGTACGCTATACAACAAGAAGTGATGAGTACCAAATCGATTGGAAGGATCCCAAATTTCAAGAGGCGCTGGCGCGAGCCTTTAAGCCATTGGAGTCGATTCCCCTGGTAACGCCTCCTGATGACCATATCTCAATTGCTGTGCATGTGCGTACTGGTGGAGCCGTGGATAAATCCTACGCTCCGAAGGCGCTTCCCGAAAAGTTTACCTCTGTCTCATGGGCTCTTGAAAAGATTAAAGAGATCTATGAGCTCACCGGTCATCAACCCACCTATGTACACATCTTTACCGACTCGACAGATCCAAAGGCACTTTTGGAAGGGTTTAAGAGGAGGCTACTCTCTCCCAATCTTATTGTCGACACTGTAGTAGAAAATCAGTCGAAGCAGGCGATCCTCACCGACCTCTATTCGATGATGCATTTCGATTATCTCATCTGCCCACAGTCTAGCTTCTCCTTTATGGCGTGGCTTCTCGGCAACCACAAGCTCACCTTCCGCCAGGGAAAAACGAAATTTGTTCAAGGAACGCTTATTGTGAATTCTGAATATAAAATCTTAGGATAGAGAGGGACTTGCAAAATTGCTTTGCCTGGAAAAATTGGGGATTTTAAAGCATATTTCGTGTGACAGCGAAGCTGCCACGGTCAATTCGACGACGTCGACCCTTGAGGGTCGATTGAGGAGAAGAGACGAAAATAGGCATTAAAAGGGCATTTTTAACGGGCGAATGAGTTTTGCAAGTCCCTCTTCAACGTATAATTTAGTTTATGTCAACAAGTTGGGAAAAGTCGAGTGATTGGTACGGTAATCTCGTGGGCGAGAAGGGCCACTACTACCATCAAAAGGTAATATTCCCTGCGCTCAAGAAGCTGCTCCCTCTCAAATCTGGTGACTCTCTTTTAGATATGGGCGCAGGCCAGGGCATCTTCGCCAAGATAGCTCCAGAAAGTATAGAGTATGTCGGCATCGACCTCTCCCCCTCTCTCATCAAACAGGCCAAAGCGAAAGCAAAAAAGGGACAAAGTTTCCTCGTCGCTGATGCAACAAAGAAGCTAGATATTCCATCTGATCACTTTGACTATGCCCTAGCAAACCTCTCCCTCCAAAATATGGAGAGACCCGACCTTGCCATCAAAAATATCGGCAGGCACCTAAAAAAAGGCGGAACAGCTGCCCTCGTCCTCAACCACCCCTGTTTCAGAGCCCCACGCCTCACCTCCTGGGGCGTCGATCCTGGCAACAACATCCAGTACCGCCGCGTCAACAGCTACTTAAGCCCCCAAAAGATCCCGATCGAAATGCAGCCGGGTAAAAAAGATAAGAAGAGCACCTGGACAACCCACTTTCCCCTATCTTACTGGTTCGACGCCGCCAAGAATGCAGACCTTGTCGTCACTGACCTCCAAGAGCTATGTTCTGATAAAATGAGCACAGGTAAGCAGGCAAAAAGAGAAAACCGCGCCCGCGCCGAATTCCCCCTCTTTATGATTCTACTCTTGCGCCGCCTCTGATTGGTGCTCTCGGATGTGCTTCGAAATATCGCTTAGATCACAATGACATTTTTCAACCAACTTCGGATTATCCTCAAACGATACCACTTCCAATTGGAGAATTGACTTCGGCAAGTTTAAAATATTACAATTTCTGGCCACTAGTGTAGATAAAGCCCACCGTCTATCCTGATTGGTCTTCATGGATTCTGGAGCTTTTAATTCAGAAAGACTGGGATTTTCGCTTATACGCAATTTACTCACAGCGGCAAAGTTACTTAAATCTACAGAGGTCAATCCTGTGTTGCGGAGACTAAGAGCATCGAAATTCGCTAACCTCTTAGACCCAAGATTCTTAATAGCCTCACCTAGCGGGTTCCTGTCGAGTTCGACGTAAATCTTGGAGTTTTTTAATTCGCCAAAAAAACAGCTGGGAAACTCACTAAAGTTATTTCCTATGAGGTTGATTTCACACCCTGAGTCTAGGTCACACTGCTGAAGGAAGTCATCCGGCAAAGTCTGCAAATTAAAGTTTGATAAATTTACATAGGGAAGCACTTTACCTTTGGCATGAGCTTGTGCTTTCTTTATTTCCTGATTGATGAGTTCAAGCTCCTGCTCTGTAAGTTGAGGTTTTTGCGCATTAGATGCGTTTTCAGTTGCGTTCTGCAAGATCAAATGAGCAACAGTAGTTATGAGCACTAGCGCGCACGCTGTCAAAACCGTTGCGCAACTTGTAAGGTAGAGAGCTCCAATGGCAGCGCTACTAGCCCACCAGCTGCGGCTTTGAAAAAGTTCTGTCGCTGCCTGTTTAACCTTCTCGTAGAGTTCATTTGGTTCAACTGCTTGGGAACCCGCACCGCTGCTATCGACTGAACCTACATCTCCCGGTCTCATGCTCTCTCCTTTGATTAGCTAGCCGCTTATGATGCAAAAGTGGACAGGAGTTGTCAAAAGAAAAGACAGCTGAGGATAGCGAGGAGGGCGAAGGTGATACCGGCTGTAGCCATCACCATCTGGCGCTCTTGGTAGCAGTTTTGTTGACCTAGGAGGAGCTTAAGGCGACTCATTGACATCTTCGTCCTTGTTGCGAAGAAGCAGAGCGCCTCTGTACGGTTTTTGGACCGCCTGCTCACTTTTAAGATCGCTTCGGCTAGGGAGTGCGGCTCGATGCCGTAGTTGAAGATGGCCTGGTCGGAGGCGATCTCTTGGTCACGCTCGATGCGGTTGATCCAGCCGCGTAGAGGGAGCCACCAAAAGAGAGCCGCAGTAGCTTCAAAGAGAAGTCGCATCAGCGGATCTTTAAAGCGTAAGTGCTCTAATTCATGGGAGATGATCGCTTCAAACTCCTCTTGGGTTGTCTCATTTTCTTTGGGAAGGAGAATTCGATTCGGGGCAAGTGCAACAGGAATGAGGATCTTATCACTCTCAAGAAGACGCACATTAAAGCGCTGTAGCATCAGCCTCAACATCGGAGACTGAACGGACCTCTGAGAGATTTCTGCTTCATGGATGAGTTTTTGAACCTGTCGGCGCAAAAGGAGCATCTCAACCGCTCTTTTTGAGAGCATAAGGAGGCCTACTCCACAGAAAACCCAAAGAAGAAACATCGAAAACCAGCCGATCTGTCCGTCAAGATGTGTCACTAACGAGATGCGGTTTGAATAGAGATACTCTTTTAGCTGTGGCGTGAACTGTTCTAAAAAGAATTTTTGAACACAGCTAGCGCAGCTTAAGGGGTTGAAATAGTCGCCAAGGCTCAAACGTTTAAAAAAGAGATCGATGCCTAAACTGGCAAAAGGAAGAAGCCTTAAAAAGGCCCTCAACCTAAAGTGCTGAATGCGGAAGATGAGAAAGAAGGACTCCACAGCAAAGGCGACCGTTGTGAAGGCGAGCCAGCTGCTTAAGACAAATGAGAGAAGAGAGAAGGGATTCATTTTTTCCCCCTCTTCTCTTTTGCCTCCCTCACCAGTCTCTCCATCTCCTCTAGATCATCGTCGGAGAGATCATCGGCTGATTCTATGAGATGGGTGACAAGGGTTGAGGTTTTGAGGCCGAAGAACTTCTGCTTAACCTTTTCAATTAAAGATTGAGCACTGGCCGGCGCTACCAGCCAGTACTCGTACTGCAGACCCGCCTTCTCACGGGCGAGCTGTCCTTTGACTGCCAGGCGGCTCATCACCGTCATAATGGTGTTGTAGTTATCTACCTCACCTAAAAGACGGTGAACATCCTTAACAGTTAGTCTCTTACCACTTCGGAGCAGATAAAGTATTTGCGATTCCAGCTCACCATGTGCGCGCCTGACCATGCCAAACTCCCTTGGTTTGCTCCAAGTGTACTACAATCGTAGTTTTATGTCGATGACATTTGTTGCAACTCTAAAGTTGAACCTGGAGCCGTAGTGGGACCTCTAGCAATACTATCGTTATAACCCGTGTTTAGTTGAGTACCGGTGGCTATAAAGTTCCTAACACGTCTTGGCCCTTTCTCTTCAGACAAACCAGGGTTACTCGAGACATCGACTCTGTTACAATGTACAAAATATTTATGATCGATTGAGGTTAAGTCACAGTTTTGAAGGGTAACTGATTTGGCCCTGTACGGACT
>JAJFMK010000276.1 GCA_021772215.1 Chlamydiota bacterium
CGCACCTTCTCCCCTTTTTTCAGCTCCTCTCCAAGCTGATCAACCAGCTCTTGGGAGCCCAAAAGAGCGACCTGTCTCTCGTTAGCAATTTTTAAAGCCTCTTTCTCCCCACGCATCAGAAGGCGAAGCTGTCCAAGGGCGCTCTTTCGCTCCTCTTGGCTCAGACGATAATTTTGTGACCTCTCGTTAAGCTGCTCTTTTGCTTTGTCAAAGCCAGCAGTTTGAACCAGCTGCTCTAGTTCAAAGTAGGTAAGATAGGCATTAATTTCTTGATCAACTGCTCTTGTAAGCTCCTTTTGAATCTCTTCACGATCTCTTGCTAAAAGGGCAAGCCGCTCCTTCGCACTCTCAAAGCGCGCCTCATCGGGGCGGTGACACTGGACACAGCGCGCCTCGATTAAGGGCCCAATCAATATCGGTGTTGTCTGGAAGAGAATCGAGTGGCCCGGCTTATCGTTAAACATCCGAGAAAAGGCGGGATCATTGGGGTCGAGCTCTAGAAACTGCGGCTTGGGCCCCTCATAGGAGATCTCATACTCCCCATCAAAGACGGGCCCATGCGCCTTTTCAATCGTCAGCGCGCGTTCGTTGCCGCTATGGCAGGAGGTGCAGCCATATTGATCCAAGGGGTGAAATTCGAAGGGGCGTCTCTCCTTGCCAATTAGAGGATGCATCTTTAAGATCTTCGAGGCGTCATACGTTTTGCCGCCCGCTTCGATCGTCTTAAGCTTTTTGAGCCGCTCTACTTCTGGGCCCTCTCCCAATGAAGCGATCTTCTCATCAAGCTTTTTGAAGATATAGCTGGGGTTTGGAACCTGCTTGGGAACCCCGTTTTCATCCAAAACGAGGTTATCATTGATGTCGCGTTCAAGCGTCGTTGGCGAAAAATCCTCCACTTCAAGAGCGACGTGGCAAGAGGTGCAGCGGTCGATCGTTTCTGGTCCCTTTCCCTCCTTAATAACGATCTGTTTAACGCCCATCGCGAAGGGAGGAGGGCTTACTCCCGTGATTTCAGATCGAAAATCCTCCATCGCCACATAGGCCTTTTGAAACTGCTTGTATTCAGGGTTGACCTCGCGATAGAAAAAGATTGAGACCATCCCGATGACCAAAATAGAGAGGGCAATTAGGGCGTATTGGTAACGTTCACCTCTCATTAGTGCCTCGCGTAGTTTTCAAACCAGGGGTAGATCCAGCCCCAGTTGGCACCTCTGAAGAAGGTTCCGATGATGATAAAGAGTCCCTGCCACACCATGAAGGCGGTGTAGAGGAAAATGGCAAAGTAGCGGCTGCGATGAAACCAGTAGCCGCTGCCGTGAGGATTGCGATCGAAATAGGGGATCAGTATCAACCCTAAGACGATGAGACCTGGAATGCCGACACCGCCCCAGAAGGCTGAGTAGGCAACCATCTCCTGAAGACCTAAAAAGTACCAAGGCGCTTTTGAGGGATTCGGCGGCGCCGTCGGATCGGCAGGCTCTTCCAAAGGGGCATCAATAAAAGAGAGGCCGACGACAAGGGCTGTAGTGAAGAGAAAGGCGACCATTTCGGCGCGTAAAAGATGAGGCCAGGTGAAGATGAAGTTATAAGGGCCCTTATCAACGGTAGGGCAGCTGCCGCGCACAAGCTCCACAAGGCCGTAGGTGCGCTTGACACCGGGAGCGAAGCTCTCTTTCGTATCGGATCTTTGGACAACGCGATAGGGGTAGGGACGAATCTCATCGGGCGGTCTTGAGAGACCACCATCTTTTCTAATGCGCCAAAAGTGGACCCCCATCAGCGTCCCTGTAATCAGCGGCAAAAGCGCCACATGGAGCACATAGAAGCGAATCAGGGCGTCTTGTCCCACCGTTGTCGACGCCAAAAGCATGACGCGGTTGATGTTGTATTCAAAGCCCGGCAAGTTGGGGGCATATCCGGCGATCTCAGAGCCGACGGTCACCGCCCAGAAGGCTAGCTGATCCCAAGGGAGGAGATAACCGGTGAAGGAGAGCAGAAGCGTCAGAACCATCAAAATGACGCCGATGACCCAGTTAAACTTGCGCTCACCTTTGTAGGATCCGGTATAGAAAACCCGCGACATATGCAAAAAGACAAAGAGCACCATCATGTGGGCGCCCCAGCGATGCATATTGCGGAAAAATTGTGCAAAAGGCGTTGTATCTTGCCAATCTTTCATGATGTCGTAGGCGCGATCTTCGGCCGGGATGTAGTAGAACATCAAAATCACGCCTGTAAAAATGAGCAGCATGAAAAGAGAGGCAGAGATGACCCCCAAACCTAACGTGTAGAAGGGGTCGACGGAGTTTCTGTGGCACTTAACGGGATGAAAGTGGAGAAAGAAGTTTTTGAAGACAATTTCTGAGCGGTCAACATCATTGTTGGGATAGTGGTGGCGAAAAATTGAGCGGATAAAGGCGCGCGGAAAATCGAGCAGATGCTCGAAAAATGAGGTGCGCTTTTCTCCCTTAAATGACTCCATCTCTCCTCTTATGCGAACCACGCCTCTTGGGCATCTAATGTCGATTTTGCTTTATTAACCATTAAGTCTCCCGAGGCGCCTCTGAAGACGTCAAAAAAGACCAGCGGCCTTGGCGCCGGGCCGCTTACATTGCGTCCCAGACGATCATATACCGAGCCATGGCAGGGACAAAGATAGCCCGTCTCAACCATATTTACAGTGCAGCCCAAATGGGTGCAGACAGCCGTCTGAACACGAACTTTTCCACTTTGAGTTTCAACAAAGACCTTCTGCGCCGGCAAAAAGACCTTTCCATCGCGCTGCAGAACCTCTTCAGGGCGACCCAAAGAGAAAGTGCTGGGCGGAATTTTCATCGCATTGGGATAGAGGAAGCCTAGCACAGAGGCGCCCATAAGATGTAGGGCGCCAAACCCCGCCGCTACTCCTAGAAGCGCTAAAAAGGAGCGCCTAGATATGAGCGGATCATTACTATCGGGATCGTGATTTAGAGAGTTTCGATATTTTGGCATTGGCTAATCCTCGTCTCGGAAAACGAAATATTTTACCTCTTCACTATCTTCGAATTGCCCCTTTTTATGGTAGTAAATATAGACCCCTAAGAATCCCAAGCCAGCGAAAAGAGTTCCTAATATTGAAAAAATCATCCAATCCACCTAAACGAGTAGTTCATCAAATCCATCGTCACAGCTTGTGTGGGGCACTTTTCAGCGCAAAGACCGCAGCGGATGCAGAGGTCTTCATCTTTGAGCATTGCCGAGCCCATCTGATCCATTTCCAATTCGCTCATCTCATCCGTATCAACGCCATAGTAATTGTCAACCGCTTGGCGTAAGTTACCCTGGCCGAGGTCTAGATTGAGTTTGCTGATTGGAACCTGCTTGAGGCAGTTTGTGGGGCAGACATCGACGCA
>JAJFMK010000277.1 GCA_021772215.1 Chlamydiota bacterium
GCTAGAAACTCCTCTTTTCCCTCTCTTAAAGAGCCCTTTTCAGCAGGTTTTGGAGCAGGAGCGGGAGCGGAAGGAGCCTCTTTTTCTGCAGGCTTCTCCTCCTTTTTAGCCGGTGCACTCACACCCTCTTCAATCTCACCGATCACCTCACCGATCTTCACTTCCTGATCGACTTTGACATTGAGGGTGAGCTTTCCACCCTTAGTGGCGTAAATCACCTGGTTAACCTTTTCGGTCTCAAGTTCAATCAATTCATCATCGGGGGCGACGACAGAGCCGCTCTCTTTTAAAATTTGTGACACGGTGGCCGAAGTGATCGACTCACCCATACTGGGAACTTTTATCTTCACCTCTATCCTCTATCCAAAAAGTTGTTCATAGATCTTCGCCTGTTCTTGCTTGTGCAGCGTAAGAGAGCCCACCGCCGGTGAAGCGGAAGATGAACGGCTGATAACCTTTATCTCTCCCCATCTCCAGAGCTGTCTCATATACCACCAGGGGCCCATATTTTGCGGCTCCTCTTGAGCCCAAATGACCTCTTCTGCCCCATACTTCTCCAAAATATCTTCGAGCTCTTTTTCAGGGAAGGGGTAGAGCTCTTCGATGCGCACGAGGGCGATATCGCCGCCCACCTCTTCTCTCTTCTCAAAGAGATCATAAAAGACCTTCCCGCTACAGAGAACCAACTTCTTCACACTTTTCGGCGGCTTTGGGTCGTCTAAAATGGGCAGAAAATGCCCCTCGCTAAATTCCTCTAGCTTGCTTCGGCATAAGGGGTGGCGCAGGAGAACTTTGGGGGTAAAAACGATCAGAGGTTTTTCGATATCGCCTAACACTTGCCGCCTTAAAAGATGGAAGAGCTGCGAGGGCAGCGTCGGGTGACAAACCTGCATGTTCTCTTTACCGCAAAGAGACAAAAAGCGCTCGATGCGCGCTGAAGAGTGCTCAGGGCCCTGCCCCTCATAACCGTGGGGCAAAAGAAGAACGAGCCCATTTCTTTGGCCCCACTTATCTTCAGAGGTAGAGATATATTGGTCGATCACAACTTGCGCGCCGTTGGCAAAGTCGCCAAACTGCGCCTCCCAGATGACAAGCGCCTCTTTATATTGGGCGCTATAGCCAAACTCAAAACCAAGCGAGGCAAACTCGGATAGGGGCGAGTTAAAGATCTGAAAAGAGCCCAAGCGACTTAAAGGTAGATGCCAGCTACCGGTTATCTGGTCGACTAAAAGCGCCTGGCGATGGCTAAAGGTGCCACGTCCCACATCCTGACCAGCAATCCGCACATGGTGTCCCTCATCTAGAAGCGTCGCATAGGCAAGCGTCTCTCCCATACCCCAATCGATTGACCCTGTTGTCACCATATTGACACGCTCTTGATAGAGCTGCGAAATCTTTTTATGTGCATTAAAATCGGGCGGAATTTCGGCAAGCTTCTGGGCGAGCCCAATCAAGGCATCTTCTGAGACGGCAGTTTTGACTTCACGATTACATTTGGGAAGCTCTGGAGATTGGTCATCTACCTGTTTGGCTGCTTCATGCGCCTCATCTAAAGAGGCGCGAAACTCATCTTCGAGCTCTTGGGCAAGCTTCTCTTCTAGATGGCCCTCAACAATCAGATGTGAGCGATAGATCTGGCGAGGGCTCTTCTTGCTTCGAATTTTTTGGTACTCTAGAGGCTGCGTAAAAGAGGGTTCATCACTCTCATTGTGGCCATACTTTCGATAGCAGACGAGGTCGATAAAGACGTCGATAGAAAAACGTTGACGAAGCTCGGCCGCAAGCCTAGCCACAAAGCAGGCCGCTTCAGGATCTTCCGCATTGACATGGAATATGGGAGCTCCAAAAGTTTTGGCAACATCAGTGCAGTAGGTAGTGGAGCGCCCCTCTTGAGGTAGCGTTGTGAAACCGATCTCGTTGTTGATCACCACATGAAGGGTTCCACCTGTCTGATAACCTGGCAGGCGACAGAACTGCATCGTCTCGTAGACTACACCTTGGCCTGCAAGGCTTGCGTCGCCATGGATTAAAATTGGCACTGCTTTTGATACGCTATCAAGCTTCTCTTGGCGCGCTCTTACCTTTCCCAAAATAACGGGGCCTACGGATTCGAGGTGGCTTGGATTAGAGGCGACAATCACCTCGATATCTTTGCCGGAATTACTCTTCACTTTCGAGTAGAAGCCTTTATGATACTTCACATCGCCACTCCCCTCACCCATCCTGGGGATATAGCCCTCCTTGAACTCACTAAAGACATCCCTATATGTTTTACCTAGGATGTTACAGAGAACATTGAGGCGCCCGCGGTGCGACATACCGATCCAAAACTCATCGCCACCAAGATCTGCCCCCTCATCAATTAAAAAGCTAAGAAGAGGCAGGAGCGTCTCGCCTCCCTCTAGTGAAAAGCGCTTTTGACCGGGATATCTTGTATGTAAAAAGGTCTCGAAGAGCTCTGAGCGGTTGAGATGGTGCAGAATCTCCCGTTTTGTCTCGACGCTGATCAGCGGATGGAATCCTTGAGCCTCAATGCGGCTTCGTAGCCACTCCTCCACCTCAGGCTCCACAAGTCCCACATATTCGACTCCCACTGAGCCGCAGTAGATGGTTTCGAGTCGTTCTATCAGATCACTTAAGGGCGCTTGCGACTCTGGGAGAAGCCCAAAGGTTGGGCAGCTCTTTGACAGATCAATCTCTTGGAAGCCGGCGAGCTGCCGAGGGGTCTCCATAAGAGGGCTGTGAATTGGGCTGCTCTTCGCCTTTAGATGACCATAGAGTCGATACGCTTCAATGAGGCGAAGGGAGCGCACCGACGGCTCATCTGCCTTAACGCCATTTGGAAAGCGTGAAAAAATTTGATCCCAAGAGGTGGCGACACTTTTAGAGTCCTTTCGCCATCTCTCATGGAGCTCATCGACATAGGCGAGATTGCCAAAACCAACCTCTTTAAGAGTAAAGCTATTCGGAGAGCTCAATGAGCCTCCTCAGCGCCTCTTCTAAGGATTCATATTTAAACTGATACCCCGAGTCAATCAACGCCTTAGGAAGTGTGCGCACACTTGAGAGAAGAAGCTCCTCGGCCATCTCTCCTAAAAGCCCTTTCGCTGCCGCGGCAGGGAGTGGAAAAAAGGCGGGTCTCTTTAAAACTTTAGATAGTGCTTTGGTAAATGCCGCATTGGTCACCGGCTCTTTTGCCACTATATTGATCGGCCCTGCCAGCTCCTTGTCTACTATATGATCAAAAATTGGGGGAATCTCATCGAGAGCAATCCAACTCATCCACTGCTTTCCTGAGCCAATGCGCCCTCCAAGTCCTAGCTTAAACGGCTGAAGCATCTTCTCTAATGCGCCCCCAGTTGTCGAAAGAACCACACCGAAACGGGCAAAAGCGATTTTCACACCTCGATCGTTTTTGGCCGCCGACTCCCACTGCCTGCAGACACTAGCTAAAAATCCCTTACCTGAAGAGCTGCTCTCGTCAAGCTCCTCATCGCCGCGGCTACCATAAGTGCCAATGGCTGAAGCTTGGATCCACATTTTGGGCGGCTGCGCCATTTTTGAGACGGTTTCGCTGATGAGCTTCGTTGAAACGACACGACTATCTAGTATCCGCTTTTTCTTCTCTTCATTCCAACGCCCTGTAGAGATATTCTCGCCCGCTAAATTAACGAACAGGTCGACCCCCTCCAGCGCCTCGGGAGCCAAAATACCCTCACTGGGACTCCAAAAGAACTGCCCCGGTTTAAGCGGCTCTTTAGAACGCGACGCAACCAAAACTTCATGTGCTAAACTCCAGACCTCTTTTAGATGGGATCCAATCATCCCTGAGGCACCAAATATCGCGATTTTCATTTCAAAGCTCCTGTAATAGTGATCCTTAATCTATATCTATAATGAGACTCAATTGCAAATATATCCTCCCATTGGTTAGAATGGATACGAAAAAATGAGCAATTTAGACCCAGAAACAGTTCCCTATCTCGCCTCTTTAAGCCGCATTGCCCTGGATGAGGAAGAGACGTCGAGCCTTCATGAGGATCTGTTAAAAATATTAGAATTAATGGACTCTCTACAGGAGATCGATACAGAGGGGGTGGAGCCAACGCTACACGTCTTCCCTGACCTCGTAAATGTGGATAGAGAAGATGAGGTTGGCGAAACGCTTGATCGCAAAACCTTCCTTGACAACTCCCCGAACCACACCTCTGCGATGGTGCGCGTACCCACCATCCTCGCTTAAATTTTGAGGATACATGCATCAACTAACAGCCAATGAAATTAGAAAAAAGTTTGTAGAGAAAGAGGTCAGCGCTGAAGAGATCACCCGATATTTTTTAGAGCACATTGATAAGATCGACCACAAAGTGGGCGCCTTTCTCACTCTCTTTCCCGAACAGGCACTCAAAAGAGCCAAGGAGCTCGACACTAAACGAGACGCTGGCCAACATCTCGGCCGTCTTGCAGCTGTACCCGTGGCGATCAAAGATAATATCCATATTGAAGGAGAGATCACAAGCTGCGGATCCAAATTTTTGACCAACTACCGAGCCCCTTTTAACGCCACAGCGACGGAGCGTCTATTGGCAGAAGATGCGATTTTGATCGGCAAGACCAATCTCGATGAGTTTGCGATGGGCTCTTCAACAGAAAATTCCGCCCTTTTGGAGACAAGAAATCCCTGGAACCTCGACTGCGTTCCTGGCGGCTCGTCCGGCGGCTCTGCGGCTGCCGTCGCCGCGCGCCTTGTGCCGATAGCGTTAGGTAGCGACACAGGAGGCTCAATTCGTCAGCCCGGCTCTTTTTGCGGTGTTGTGGGCTACAAGCCCACCTACGGCGCCGTCTCCAGATATGGCCTTGTCGCCTTCGGCTCCTCACTAGACCAGATTGGACCCTTAACAAACAGCGTCGACGATGCAATCACCACTATGGAGATCATCTCGGGGCCCTGCCAAAAAGACTCCACTTCACTACCAAAAAAGCTAGAGGGTTTGTCTGATCCGCTCCCCTCGCCCTTAACAATTGGGGTACCGTGGAAGTTTTTGGAACAGCTAAATAGTGAGACACGTGAGATCTTTGAAAAGAGCCTTGAGATCTTCAAAGAGAGAGGCGCTAAAATCATCGATGTAAACCTCGATATCTTAAGTTCATCTTTGGCCGTCTACTATATCTTGGCGACAGCTGAGGCCTCCACAAACCTGGCTAGATTCGACGGCGTGCGCTACGGCAGACGCTCTGAAAAGGCAGAGACTCTCAGCGAGCTCTATAACTTTTCCAGAACAGAGGGGTTTGGCCCTGAAGTTAAAAGACGTATCATGCTGGGCACCTTTGTCCTCTCCAGCGGCTATCAGGACTCCTACTACAGAAAGGCACAGAAGGTGCGCACCAAAATTATTGAAGCCTACAAAGAGGCTTTTAAAGCATGCGATATCATCGCCACCCCTGTCGCCCCAACGGGCGCCTTTGAGCTTGGCGAGATTCGCGACCCTGTCCAGATGTATCTCGCAGATATCTATACCATCGGCTGCAATCTAAGCGGCGTACCCGCGGTGAGCGTCCCGGCCGGCTTCACAAGTGAAAAGAAGCCAATGGGGCTGCAGATCATAGGGCCTCAACTTTGCGATGGCCGCGTTTTGGCGGCGGCAAAGTTTTTTGAAGAGCAGCTAAACCTCAACCCCAAAATGCCCGAATGGATATGCCACAATGGATAAGCTAACTAAAGATGACTTTGAGGTGATCATTGGTCTGGAGATCCACACCGAACTCAATACTAAATCCAAACTCTTCAGTCCCGCCCCAAACCGATTTGGCGATGAGCCAAACAGCAATATCTCCCACGTCTGCACCGGACAGCCCGGCGCTCTTCCCGTACTTAACCGCGAAGCGATCCAAAAAGCTGTTCAGTTTGGCTGCGCCATCGGCGCCGAGGTTCAGCTAACGAGCAGCTTCGACCGCAAATCCTACTTCTACCCCGACAGCCCCAGAAACTTCCAGATCACGCAGTTTTACCATCCGATCATCAAAGGAGGACGTGTCGTTGCCGAAGTGGGAGGTGAGGAGATGGAATTTTCGGTGAGCAGCGCCCACCTCGAAGATGATGCGGGGATGTTAAAGCACTTCAGCTCCTTTGCCGGAGTCGACTACAACCGCGCTGGTGTTCCCCTTCTTGAGATTGTCTCTGAAGCGTGCATGCGCTCTCCCAAGCAGGCCTCCGCCTACGCTATGGCAGTCAAAGCCATCCTACAGTATATCGACGCCTCCGACTGTAACATGGAAGAGGGCTCTTTAAGAATCGACGTCAACGTCTCTGTGCGGCCTAAAGGTGAAGAGGGCTTGCGCAACAAGGTTGAGATCAAGAATATGAACTCCTTTAGCAATATGGAGCTCGCCCTAGCCTCGGAGATCAAAAGGCAGATCAGCGCCTACCTCGCGAACCCGGACAAGCCGCACAAAGAGGTAATCCAGCAGTCGACGTTTCGCTTTAACCCTGAAACAGGTGAAACGGTCATGATGCGTCGCAAAGAGATGGCCGATGACTACCGCTACTTCCCCGAACCGGACCTCGTCCCTATCGTCTTAACAAAATCTTATGTCGATGAGATCAATTCAACACTACCGGAGCTACCTCTTCAAAGAAGAAAGCGCTATGTTAGCGAGCTGGGGCTTTCACAAGATAACGCCTTTATTCTTGTGAGCGACAAACCTCTCGCTGACTACTTTGACGAGGTTTTAAAAGGGACAAAAAATGCCAAAGCAGCCTGCAACTGGCTCATAGGTGAGTTCCCCGGCCGTTTCCGTGAAACTTCTGAAAGTCTCGTCACTTCAGGAATTACCCCTAAGCATGTGGCGGAGCTGATAGAGCTTATCGACTCTGGCCAGATTACAGGACGCATTGCAAAGAGTGTCGCTGATGACATGGTAACCAACAGATCCGCCTCCGCTAAGGAGATCGTCGACGCCAACCCCTCCTACCGTCCCGTCAGCGACCTCGCCCTGATCCGCCCCATCTGTGAAGAGGTTGTTAATAATAACCCCGACTCCATCCAAGACTACCTCAGCGGCCGCAAGAAGGCATTCGCCTTTTTAGTGGGGCAGGTGATGAAGGCGACCAAAGGGCAAGCCTCGCCTGATCTGGTTAATAAGCTTTTAATTGAGTTAATTGAGACAAAGAACGGATAAAATGTGTAACTGTATTACAGATCTAGACCAGGCGATGGGACGTACTGTGGCCGCCACCTTTGGACTTTTCAGACCCCTTGTGGAGACCTATGAAGAGAATATTAACTTAATCAATACAGTCGCTGTTGGTGTCTTTCTCTTTTCAGCGATGACCTGGCGCTATAGACCTTTTGTTATTGCTGCTGCTGTTTCTTATGTTCATGCTAAGGGCTACTCCTCTTGCATCAATGAGTGTGTCAAAGGAATCGAATATATCTTTAGCTCTGAAAAGAGCAAAACGTTAGCAATTCTCCTTTTTGCCACTGCGAATGTCTACATCCCTCAAACTCTACCCTTCGCCTCTGGATGGTTGACAGGCAACCTGTTAGCTCACTCCAAACCTGAATAACTGATTGCAGATTATCTTTACACATTGCTACAATGCGATTGTTAGGTCTAGCGGGCCAAGAGTTTCAGGCTGCTAGAGAAAAAAGTTTCAATTGTAAAGGTAGAGTATTCTCTAACATTGAAGAGAATGTCATCTTTGAAAAGATAAGTTAGGAGAAAAGGAGTAGAGATGAGTGAAATAAATTTTCCGGTTCCAGGACCAGTTAACTATTTAAATAGTAAAATTGATGAATATGGTGGCATGGCCGCTGGATATGCTGCACAAGCAGGTCAAGCTGTCAATGGCTTCATCGAAGAGGAGTCAACTCGCGTCAAAGTTGAGTGGGCTGCTGCCGCTGTATTGACAGTTTTTGCATTAAGTAAAGCGCCAAAAATCTTTCTTACAGGAGCACTTACCGCTGCAGTTATCGTAACAGGCGTGCTTCCATCGCTTAATAAGGTCAATGAGATTTTCAAACAGTTTGTTGACAATGCGCTTAGAGATACAACATGGAGTAAGAACATTATCCTCGCAGGAGCTGCTCTTTCAGCCTACTTACTGGCCCCAGGATCTTTAAGAAATGCCGTCTACTACGGTGTAGGATATGCCGCTGGCGCTGTAGCAGCTAAGGCGTCAGATGTGACCTTCAACATGGGTCGTTAATTTATTTTTTTTTAGGCCGATCGCCTTTTTTTAAAAGGCGTTTGGCCTCCTTAGCCTCCCTCTTTAGCTCTTTGTATTGCGGCAGGTCATCGGCATACTCGATGGCCAGCTCTAGGGCTTGGAGGGTGGTATCTCTTTCATGAAGCTCAAATAGACATTTCGCTAGATAGAAGTAGGGTACCGGATCTGATGCCTTGCAAAGAGCTGCCATCTCATAAGCATCGACAGCCTCTTCGGTCTGGCCCAGAAGCTGCAGCGTCATCCCTAAGCCGAGCCAATACTCATAGACGTGCGGGTTTAAGGTAACCAAAAAGAGAAAGGCATCCGCCGCATCGATATGCTTTTCATGTTCAAACAGCTTTTGGGCTGCCTGATAAAATTTGGACATCAACTCATCAGAGATCTCTAAAATATCTTGACCAGTCTTTCCCATTCCAAGTTCTTTTTTTAACTGAGGGAGATCCTCAAGCTTTTTTCGAATCTTTTCAGGAATTTCAAATTTATCTATGTCTTCCATACGCTTTACTTGAAGAGGGAACTACTTTATAATTGTTCAGACAGCGTAACAAGTTTCTTTTATTTTTACAATCAGAGGAAATATGAGCACACGAGTAGAAAGTGCGGCCCCAACAGCTTATCTATCTTGCCCACAAAGCCTTAACGAGCTGGCTAGCCGCATTTACGATTTAGCAAAATCTACTTTTAAGGCATTGGTATACAGTAGCTTCCTCTACTACCACTCCTATCTCTTTATCTCAGGATTTTTTACTGCTGTCTTCTTTACGGAGGCGCATGAGAGGCTGGATCGGATCAATGATCTTTGGAACCAGACGATTGAAAAGCAGGTCGCTTTAGCCCTGCTCCACCTCATCACAGCCCCTATCGCCTATGCTGTCCTCTCATTTTGGGGCGGTGGACAGGTTGCTTCCTACTTTATGAACCACTCTCTGAGCTCTTCGCCTTCGGGTGAAACATCTTAAATTTTTCCTTTAAATGCGCTTTAGAGATGTGGGTGTAGCGATCTGTTGAGGAGATGGAGGCGTGACCTAGCATCTCCTGGATGATCCGCACATCCGCCCCATTGTCGAGAAGATGTGTAGCAAAGGAGTGGCGAAGGGTGTGGGGTGAGATAGATTTAGAGATCCCGGCAAGCTTGGCATACTTTTTAATCATCCTCCAGACCACAATCCGATCGAGAGGCTTTCCTCTTTGACTGATAAAGAGCGGACTCTTTCTCTCATCATCATTAACACTTCTGGCCGTCAGTAGATAGTGATCAATCGCCTCAATAGCGGCTCTACCAATAGGAACGACTCGCTCTTTGCCACCCTTCCCCATGACACGTATCGATTCATCACTTACGTCGTAGAGCTTTATGTTACACGCCTCAGAGACACGTAAACCCGTTCCATAGAGAAGCTCTAAAATAGCTAGGTCGCGTGCCCCTATTTTTGTCTCCCGGTCTGGCATCTGAAGGAGCTTTTCCACCTCACGAACTGAGAGCACTTCAGGGATCAGCTGCCAGAGCTTGGGCCCTTCAAGCTGTTTGGCAATGTCACGCTGAAGGCGCCCCTCTCTTTTTAAAAAGCGAAAAAACAGCTTGATAGAGATAAGTTCCCTTAAAAGCGTCGCCGGTGCGAGCCCCAAAGTGGATCTGTAGGTCAGGTAGGAGACGAGATGTTCCTCTAAGACATGAGCAAAGTTTGAGATCTGCATGCCTTGAAGAAAGGCGACAAAGCTTTCAATGTCTCTTGTGTAAGATTCGATCGTGGCGGGCCGAAGCCCCCTCTCCGCAGAGATGTAGAGGGAGAACTCCTCAAGATCCTCTTTCACTTAACATCTCGACAAATTGGTTCAGCTCACTTTCACTCAAAACGCAGTCAGGAACGATGTAGCTGTGACCGCTGATGCGATCTTCAAAAACCAGCTCATCACCTCTTTTTGCGCGGCGAATCAGCTGCCGGCGGCGCTGTAAAAAGTTGGCGAGGAAATTAGAGAAAGGGGTTGTTTCCCCCTCATCGAGAAGAGCAAAGGCCGTCTCATCAATCGCTTCGCGGCCTGGAGGCGGCTCTCTCTCGATCTCACCGCGCCACCAGAGCTTGTCGCTTTTGACAAAACAGTCCGGGCAGGTATCGGTACGAACAATCAATTCCTCTTCTAAAGTTGAGAAGTAGACTCCTTTCTCCTTTAAAGAGGCGCCGCAGATGTGGCATTTAGGTGAGCGTCTTGGGATCTTCAATTTAACTCGTCGATGTAGGCGGCTCCTAGAGGATACTCTTCTCTCTTCGCGCCGCCAAAAAGGTTTAATACTTTCGTAGCTAAAACTTTACCCAGCTGCACGCCCTCTTGGTCAAAAGAGTTAATGCCCCAGATAAAGCCCTGAAAAGCTACCTTGTTCTCATATAGAGAGAAGAGCGCGCCCATGGTATAGGGCGTTAACTCCTTGCCGATGATCTGAAGGCTGGGGCGGTTCCCCTCAAAGCCTTTGTTGGGATTGTCGCTTTTCTGCCCTGTAGCCAGTGCGATCGCCTGTGCAATGAGATTGGAGAGCAGCTTCTGTTGTGACGTTGTGCCTTGGACGTTCAAATCCTCTCCATACTGACTGTTCATAAAGCCGATCATCTCCATAGGGACAATCGCGGTTCCTTGATGTATCAGCTGAAAGAAGGAGTGCTGGGCGTTGGTGCCAGGCTCTCCCCAGATGATCGGCCCGGTCTGAAAACTCACACGCTTTCCCTGCCTGTCAATATGTTTGCCGTTCGACTCCATGTCAAGCTGCTGAATGTGCGCTGGAAATCGACTTAAGGCTTGGGAGTAGGGAATGATCACTGTTGTCGGACATCCTAAAAAGTTGTGATTCCAGAGGCTCAAAAGCGCCAAGTTGAGAGGGAGGTTCTTCTTTGGATCTTTTGTTAAGGCATTTTTATCCATCTGTTGAGCGCCGCGCAAGAGCTCTAGGTAGTTATCGAAGCCAAGGGTAAAAGCCAAAAGAACGCCGCCGACCATTGAGGTGGCAGAGTAGCGGCCGCCGATGAAGTCCCAGATATAGAAGCTCTCGAGGTAGCGGCTCTTGTCATCCATCGGACTTCCCTGTCCGGTCACACTTAAAAAGTGATTCTTGCAATCAAGCCCTGCTTTTTCAAAATAGCTTCTAGCCAGCTGTTCATTGGTCACCGTCTCAAGCGTTGTGCCGGACTTTGAGATCACAACAACAAGCGTCTTCTTCAAATCTAACCCCCCAAACACTTTAGCCGCGTTATCGGGATCAACATTGGAGATAAAGTGCGCACGTCTACCAGGCTTTTGGTATTTCTCTAAAGAGAGATAGATCGCCTCAGGCCCAAGGTCGGAACCGCCAATGCCGACAAGAACGATATCGGTAAAGTTTGGTGTCGCCTTTACAAAGTTTTCGAGCTTGTCGAGCTCTAACTTGGCAAGCCGTGTCGCCTCTTTGGCTAAAACTGAGCTATTAGGCTGTTCAAAAAAGTCACGCATCGCGGTATGCAATACAGAGCGATTCTCGCTCTCGACGCCATTGATCTTATTGATCACTTCACCGCCCTGCATCTTAGCCATCCAGTCATAGACGTTCGCCTCGGCTGCAAGCTGATATAGAGCGTCTATTGTCTCACCGTTAACACGCTCTGTGGCGTAGAGAATCGATAGTGAGGGGCCGTCGACGCGAAAGCTTTTGACCCTCTGAGGCGTTAGAGTTCCCACTTTGGTCAAATCGATCGGATTCTTAGCCAGCTCCTGCAGCTTTTTTGTCGCTGGATAGTCTAAAAATGTAGCAGCTTTTGGCGGCGCCTCAGATATCATCTCTTCCTCCTCTTTCATATTTCCTCATCTTCTAGCTTAGGAGGATTTTTGAAAAGAGATGTAGTAGATTTTTCTGCCTAGCTGACGCCAGAGCTCTTCAAAAGTTGAGGAGCCATACCCATCCAGCTCATGAATGTAGTGGGGAGCAGTGCTTAAAGGCTTCAAAACATTAGACTTTAAAAGCGCCTCAACAGCCTCTATTGCGTAAGGCTCATCATCTGTGACAAGCGTCAAGGTCCCGCCCGGCTTCAAAATTCTCCCCAGCTGCTCAACAAAAGAGGCGCAAAAGAGTCGATGCTTAATATGTCTCTTCTTCGGCCAGGGATCTGGGAAGTTAATAAAGATTTTATCAATAGAGCTATCAAAAAGATAATCTTGAGTCAGCTGCTTCGCCTCAGCATGGACAGCCATCAGGTTATCGAGCGCCTCATTTTGGATCTTAGACCAGATCTTTTTGATCCTCTTCCATTTCAGCTCCACCCCGACCCAGTTTACACCCCGCTGCTCTTTCGCCTTCTCCGCGATCCAGAGCCCGTTGCCGCTACAATACTCCAAATAGAGAGGCTTCTCGTTGCCAAAGTACTGATCCGATCCAAACCCCTCAAAAACAAAGGGATCCTCTTCAAGTCCATTCCATCTCGGGACACTCCAGATGCGATCTTCTACCCTAATCGGCAGGGTCTCACTAAAGCTCCACTTCAAATCTTTCGGTTTCATAAGCCGTCACATTATACATTGCTGTCTCGAAACTTTCCACCACACAATCAAGGGGCTATATGGCATTTCGCACACTACTCTTCAGCTCTATTCAACGCAAAGGCGCAAAGGCGCAAAGAAAATCTTTTTTAGAGCAGGCATTTTGCCTGAAAAAATAATCCTTTGCGCCTTTGCGCCTTTGCGCCTTTGCGTTGAATAGAGCAAAATGCCAACGCGTGAAAATCACGGGAGAAAAAAAGCGAAGCGGCACCATTGTTGGCCATCAAATTCGAAGATCAGTATAATCGTTCACTATGATTCATCGAAATGCATTTTGCTGGTGCGGCAGCGGTAAAAAATGGAAAAACTGTCACTTTCCCGATGAGGGAGCAGGCTCTTTTGAGACTCTGCGCAAGCGCTATTTGGACCGCTATCATATCATTGTTAAAGACGAGCAAGAGATCGCAAAAATTCGGCGCGCGAGCCAGGTCACATCTGAGATCTTGATGGAGGTGGCTAGAGCTGCAAAGGCGGGCGTGACGACTAAGGAGCTCGACATACTTGCAGCAAAGCTTTGCGATAAGGCGAACGCCACTCCGGCCGCTTTACATTATGGTGAGCCACCCTTCCCCGGAAATATCTGTATCTCACTTAATGAAGTGGTCTGTCACGGCATCCCTGATGAGACTGTTTTAAAAGAGGGAGACATCCTTAATATCGACGTCGCCTGTATTGTCGGTGGCTACTATGGCGACTGTTCCATGATGGTTGCCATTGGCGAGATTGATGAGGAGAAGAGACGCGTGATGGATGCCGCCTATGATGGTCTTATGGAGTCAATCAAGATTCTAAAGCCTGGAGCCCTTGTCTCCGATATCGGCAAACGCATCACCGAGGTGGCCAAGGAGAGGGACTGCTCTGTCGTCGACCAGTTTGTCGCCCACGGGGTGGGACGTCATTTCCATGAAAATCCCCAGATTCCTCACAGTTTAAATCGGTTCGACATCCCCTTAGTTCCCGGGATGACCTTCACCATCGAGCCGATGATCAACGGCGGCACCAAAGAGGCGATCATCTCCAAAAGCGATGGCTGGACAGCACGCACAAAAGATGGCCGTCCATCGGCCCAATGGGAGCATACTCTTCTCATCACACCCAGCGGACACGAGATCTTAACCCCTTGGAAAAGAATCTCTTAAGTCTTTTCGTTGTGTTAAAACGCTCTTTCCGATAATGTCGCAAATAGGCTTAAAAATTGGCTAACCCATTTTAAGCTCTAAAAACAGTCTTTGAGGACATAGCATGAAAAATGAACAAAACGAACCTGTTTTGGTATCAAAACCTAAGATGGCCTGTTCCATCAACATCACCTGTTTTCAGGCAGGCGAAAATGGAAAACTCGAAGTTGAAATGAACTACGAAGGCGAGTCCTACCTGGCAGCCTACCTACTACAAGACGCTCTCAGTTACATCGATCAAAAAATCGAAGAAGAGGAAATGGCCAACAATCCACCATTGAGGGTTGTAAAGTAGGGGCAGTTGATGCTTCTTTTGACCTTTTTTGCAGATCAGGAACGATATGCCATTAATGCCACGGAGATTGAAGAGATCATTCCAAAATTGCCGACAGAAAAAGCGGATCTGGATATTCCCTTCCTTCTTGGCAACTTCAATCGGCATAATGTTCCGATCCCTCTCATCGATTTTGCTCTTCTCATTAAGAAAAGAGCCACTGTTCGTGCCTATACATCACGCACGATAATCCTAAAAAATCCGCAGCCCAACTCCCAGATTTCCCTTGTTGGAATCTTAGGGGAGAGGGTCTGCGAGATGGTTCAATGCGATCCCTCCCAAGTTCAACAGATTACGAAAACAGAGTCTGCTCCCTTTTTGACTAAAACGCTTTATGATGATGAAGGCATGGTTACTATCGTTGATGTTCCTCTTCTGTTTCAAACCCTCTCAAAAATACCATGGACAAAGACGAACTAATCAAAGGGCTTAAGTGGGCTCACCCCCTCCTTAACCGCACACCTCCTCCAGATTATGAAGAGCAGTGCGGACGAGATTTTAATCTTGAACAGGGAACGAGTTATGAGGGGTTTGTCCCTCTTCTCATCTTTCGTCTCTACCAAAGCTCTTTTGCCATAGAGACGAAATGCTTAAATAAAATTATCGAGCAGAAGCAGGTCTTCGCGCTGCCTCATAACAACAACCCGGAGCTTTTAGGGTTGATTAACTTTGATGGACAGATTAAAGCCCTCTTCTCCCTCCATCGTGTGATGCAGCTGAGCGAAGAGGGAATTGATCATAAGATTCCCCTAGTTGATGAGATGCCGCGGATGATCTCACTTGAGAGCGACAAAGATTTTTGGATCTTTCCCGTCGATGAAATTTTGGGAATTTTCCCCTGCCAAAGCGACAAAATCATCAATGGGACCGATGACCAAACATCGCTATTAAAAGGATTAATCAAATGGGGGGACTACACAAGCGTCGCCCTCATCGACGAAGAGGCGCTCTGCAGATATCTAAGAGAGAGCGTGGCATGAAAGACGAAGAGAAACTCTACGCCCTCTTTCGCTCAGAGATCGATTCATTTGTCCCAGAGCTGACCAAACATCTCCTCATCGTTGAAAAAGAGCCGGACAACACCAAAAGCCTCGAAGCTTTGATGCGCACAGCGCACTCATTAAAGGGAAGCGCCAAGATATTGTCATTTGATCTGATGATAAACCTCAGCCACGCCATGGAGGAGTGTTTCATGGCAGCCAAAAGAGGTGAGATTAAGATCAGCCCTGAGCTTATCGACAACCTTTTACACGCTGTTGATGAGGTGGCTACCCTCAATGAGGCTCCATCCGCTGAGCTTCCAAGCTGGATCGAAACCCACGAAAGCTCTCTTCTGCTGCTGACTTCTCAGATTGAAAAGGGGCAATCTGAACTAAAAAAATCCTCTTCTGAGGCAGTAAAAGATAAGAGACAAGGTTCTATCAAAGCTACACTTGAAGAACAGACGCTCAAGGTGCAGGCTAAAGAGCTCAACAAGCTGATGGGACTAGCCGCGGAAGCGATGGTCGATTCTAGCTGGTTACTCCCCTACCGAGAGTCTCTCCTACAGCTTCGGCTCGACCAAAATACACTCCTAAAGGAGCTTGAAGAGCTGCGCGCTAAAATCGCCGGCGATCTGGCAAAAGAGAGCGTTCAATCATCTGTCAGAGAGCTAATCCAGAAAACGGACAGCTTCTACAACGCCTTTAACCGAAGACTCACTGAACTGGACCTTTTTGTCCGCAAGAATGCAACCCTCTCTACACGTTTTTACGAAGAGGTGATCCAGATTCGGATGTGCCCCTTTGCTGATCTTGTGGAGCCGATGCCGAGAATGTGTAGAGAGATTGCTCAGGAGCTGGGTAAAAGCGTTAAGCTAACGATCAAGGGAAAAAAGAGACCTATCGATCGTGAAATCATTGAAAAGCTCAAGACCCCCTTAGCCCATCTTTTACGCAATGCGATTGACCATGGCATTGAGAGTAAAGAGGAGAGAGAGAGGGCAAATAAGCCCCTTGAAGGGCAGATTCTCCTTGAGGCGCGTCAACGAGGTGGCATGGTGGAGATCCAGTTGAGTGATGATGGACGGGGAATCAATCGAGAGCAGCTTGAACGGGTATTAATTGAGTCTGAAGTACTATCCAAAAAGCTTACAGAGACGATGAGCGAGGATGAGCTCTCCCAGTTTCTCTTTGAACCCGGCTTAACCACCAAACAATCCGTCTCCACACTATCTGGCCGCGGCTTTGGTCTCGACCTCGTTAAAGAGAGTGTACGTCAAGTTGGTGGGCACATTAAAATCGAGACGAAACGAGGTCAAGGATTCTCTTTGACTCTCTACCTTCCGTTGACACTGTCGCTCTTGAACTGTCTCATTATTGAAATTGGAGGGCAAAAAGTGGCCCTTCCCCTAACACGGATTGCAAGAGCTGAAATTGTTAATACCAAAGAGATCAAATATTTAGACAATCGACCCTACACCATCACTCAAAAGCAAACTATCCACCTTGTCGACGGCAGCAAACTCCTAAATTTCCCGCAAAGAAGCGGCGCTTCATCCCCACAAAAGCAGATTGTTGTCCTCCAAGCAGCTGATAAGATGTTTGGCCTTATTGTGGATCGTTTAGTAGATGAAAAAGAGCTGATTGTCCAAGAAATAGACCCTAGATTGGGTCACATCGAAGATGTCCTAGCCGGAGCCATTTTAGAAGATGGCTCGCTCCTCTATATCCTCGATGTTGACGAACTGATCCAGACAATCGAAAGAAGCCTCTTAAAAGATGAAAAAGGAAAGGAGATCCTTGTCGTCGACGACTCTTTGACATGCCTTGAAACACTAAAGGAACGGCTTCAAGAAGAGGGCTACTCCGTTCAAACAGCCGAAAATGGCGTGGAGGCGCTCAATATGATCAAAATGAAAACGTTCGATCTGATCATCACCGACCTTGACATGCCAAAACTTAGCGGTGTCGAACTGGTTCGCCTTCTTCGGCAAAGTGGCCCCTATAAAACATTGCCGATTATTGTTATCTCTAATAGAGAAAGAGATGAGGAGAGGAGGAGTCTACTCTCAGCAGGTGTAGATGCCTATATTGGGAAGAGCGCCATTCATGGAAAAGAGATTATCAACGAAGTGAACCGTCTATTATGACCAGAGCAACCAAAGTCCTTCTTATCGATGACCAGCCGATCGTCTATGAGTCGATTAGGCAGATGTTAAGTGACTCTCCCGAGATTATCTTGAGATATTGCCAAAACCCCCTCGAAGCCCTAAAAACAGCAACAGAATTTCAGCCCACAGTGATCCTTCAAGACCTCGTTATGCCAGAAGTTGATGGGCTCACACTCGTCACAGAGTTTCGTAACAATGAGGAAACTAAAAAAATTCCCCTGATTGTCTTGTCAGTCAAAGAGGATCCGACCCTTAAAGCAGAGGCTTTCTCTTTGGGCGCTAACGACTACCTAGTCAAAATTCCCGATGAGGTGGAGCTGCGCGCGCGCGTCTGTTACCACTCAAAGAGTTACCTAAGACTGCTCGAGCGCGATGAAGCGTATCAACTTCTAAAGAAAAGCGAAGAGAAGCTGCAAGGAGAGCTTGAGAAGGCCGCCGCCTATGTCAAAGAGCTTCTCCCAAAGCCGATCCAGACTCAAAATCTCACTATCGATTGGAGATTTACCCCTTCGGCGCTCCTTGGCGGTGATGCCTTCGGCTATGAGTGGCTCGATGAGCATAGACTCTCAATCTATCTCCTCGATGTCTGCGGTCACGGGGTCGGTGCCGCTCTCTTCTCCATCTCCTTGCTCAACACCCTCAGCGGGCAGAAGCTCTCTCACTGCAACTTTGAGGAGCCGCAATCTGTACTCACTGCTCTAAACAGCGCCTTCCCTATGGAGGAGCATAATGACATGTTCTTCACCATCTGGTATGGCGTCTTAGATACGAAAGAGAAAAAAATCACCTACTCCTCTGCCGGACATCCCGCCCCCCTTCTTATCTCTGAAGGAGTTGAGTCTCTCTTAAAAACTAAAGGGGTTGCCAGCGGAGTCTCTAGAGAGGCTACCTACAGCCAAAGTGAAGTTTCCCTTAAAGCAACCAACCGACTCTACCTCTTCTCAGATGGGGTCTTTGAAGTCTTCAAAGAGGATGGCTCTACCGGCTCTTACAGTGAGCTCCTCGATGTGATCAAAGACTCCCAAGGTAAAGGCTCTCTTGAGCAGATCCAAAAAAAGATGCAGAAGCTCAACAACAATCGACCCTTCGAAGATGACTACTCGATGGTAGAGCTGGTTTTCAACCCATAACTGTGAAATAATAGAGGGTATGCTCTATCTACTACCCACTTTTTTATCAAAAAATCCGAGAAATCCTCTCTATCTCCCCTCAATTTTAGAGGAGATCACGCCGACACTTGACGGTTTGATCGCTGAAAGCGAGAAGGAGGGGCGCCATTTTTTGAGCCGCTTTCCTCTGAAGGTCAAGCCTCACCAGCTACCCATTGCCATCCTCAACGCTAAGAGCAAAGATAGCGATATCCCCTTTCTTTTAGAGCCGATAAAGGAGGGGCAAACCTGGGGCCTCGTCGCTGATGCAGGCGTTCCCTGTATCGCTGATCCTGGGTCCAAGCTGGTCTTCAATGCTAAAAAAGAGAAGATCGAGGTGCGCGCCATCCCCGGCCCCTCATCGATCCTCTTGGGGCTGATGCTCTCAGGGCTACCCTCTCAGAGGTTTGCCTTTCATGGCTACCTTCCTAAAGAGACGGCGCCAAAAGAGAAGAGGATCAAAGAGCTGGAGAATCAATCTCTTGCTGAGCAATCAACGCAAGTTCTCATCGAGGCGCCCCATCGAAATCAAGCCACCTTTGATAGTCTGATAAGAGTTTTAAGCCCAGACACCCTTCTAACCGTCGCCCAAGATATTCTAGGCAGCGAGGAATTTGCCGAGACCAGACGTGTCTCCGTCTGGAGACGAAAGGAGCTAGAGCTCCCCAAAAGCCCTGCCCTTTTTCTGTTTTATAGAAAAAAATAGCTTTTTCTTTTATGAATTGGTTATGCGTGGGTTTATCTTTTCAGAGCTTCAGGAGTTTGTCCATAAAAACTATGGAATTGAGCAGTGGTTTGCTGCCACAACAGCGGCGGGAATCGATCCTGAAAAATATGACCTCTTTGAAGACTATTCCCTAGATGAGTTTGGCCAAATCCTCGCAGCTCTCTCTGTGATCACTAAGATCCCCTTCCAGGATTTGATGTGGCAGTTTGGCAGCTTCAGCGCTCCTAAGCTTTGGCGTATCTGCAGCCGTATGATTCCCCCAAACTGGAGCTATGCCGACATGCTGGAGAACCTCCCACAATTTTCAAATAGCTTAATGGCAAACGCCCTAACAGGCGTCGAAGCGAAGAAAACCCTCACCTGCCAACGCGATAGTGACAGATCTGTGACAATTACCTACCACTCGCCAAGAAAGCTCTGCAGCTTTGGCAAAGGAGTCTTGATCTCTTTAGCCAGCCAATATGACTCAGAGCTTAAAATTGAAGAGCCGCGCTGCATGTTAAAAGGCGATGAGGCCTGTGAGATGGTCTGTCATGTCTCAAACAAGAAGCTTGCTAAGCAGTAGATCTAGATTTTGGGCATCTGTGACAGAAGAGCTCTTTAACTTTGACTCCATCTCATCGATCAATACCAGTCGCCTTGTCGCCTCTTTTGGCGAGTAGTCTCTTGCGATGGCGATCTGCTTTTCTAAAATACGCCCTTTTAGATGAGGAAAGTCGGGAGCCACCTCTCGGTTTAGCGAAAGCAGCCGACAGACCTGCAGAAGCGTCTGATACTGTCCCCTTAAAGCTCTCACAATGGCAATCGATGAGACATTTTGATGTAACAGTGCCTCTAAGATTTTATAGCACTTGGCGCTTCTCTTCAAAGTCGCCTCTCCCAAGCTCCAAAGAGCAAACTGTAGCGGCTCCGGGGAGATGGCCGCCAGATCGTCACGTGTGATGGCCCTACGCCCAGCAAAGCAGATGAGCTTCTCAAGCTCTTGGAGAAGGAGCGTAGCATCGCACTCGCAGCGCTTGACCAGCTCGAGCGCTGTCTGATTATCGATCTGTACGCCTCTATTGATAGCTTCGTATGAGATCCAAGAGACTAAAAGCGGCTCAAGCTCCCAAGGTTTTAACTCGCGCCCTAAATAGGCGACCCCCAATTTTTCAACAGCTTTGGGAAGCTTTGAATTTTTCGGCAGCTTTTTAGCAGCCAAAATGAGCGAGCGCCCCTCGTCGATCTTCGAAAGGTATTTTAACAGTGTCTCCTCCACCTCTTTAGAGGGCGAATCTGCTAACTTGATGACTAAAGAGTTGCTACTAAAGAGGGATCTGCCAAAAAGCTCTTCTTGAAGTTTCGATAGGCATCGGTCGTCTAAAACCTTCTCGCCACCTACACGAGCGCGGTTCACTAAGAGGTTAAGCATCGATTCGTCGCTAGCGACAATCAGATAGACCGGAGAGAGAGAGACCTTTTTCCCCTCATCGAGATGCTTAATAAAACTTAAGAAGTTGTCGTATCGCATAGGTTTAAAACTTGAGCTGCACGATAGCTCCAAGTGGTATTAGCTGTCAAACTGCAGCTCATCACCACAGGTCGTTTCAACAAGTTCTCAATAGCAAGGAGAGTCGCCGCTTCGGGATCTTCTCTGTAGTTCGAAATGATCATAAGCTGCCCCGTTTGTATTCGGCCCGCTTTGCCTCTAAACTTTGGTAAGTATTGAAGCTCTTCGTGCTCCACTAGATCATGGCCAAAATAGATCATCTCATGGTTTGTGTAGACCGATCGCTCCTTTGGATCATCCAGTTTTAAAAGCTTCGCCTCTTTTCCCAGCTCCTTAGCAGCTAGAAATGCAGCGACAGCGTCTACTCCTGCGGGAAGCAGGAGGGGCAGCCTCTTTCTAGCGTCCTGTTTGAAAACCTGTTTATAGCTCTCTTTGCGCTTTTGTAGGGAGGAGAGGCTCTGCCATCCATAAAAAGGATCGAAGAGCACCCCTTTCACTCCCTTAAGGTCCCTTTCAAATTTCGCCATACGGTCGAGATGCCGTTTCGAGTGCCAACTCTTTCTAATCTGCCGGGCAATATGTGAAGGCGTCGCCAATTCAGAGCTCCACAGATCGATCATCCCATATTTGCTCTGCAGATCTGTATAGAGTTCGGTCAGCGAAAGAGAGTCTAAGTCGAGATCGTAACTGAGGTAGGTGGTGGCGCTAATTTGGCTCTTTGGAACCTGACAGTTTTTGGCGATGAGATCTATAAGCTCATCAATGAGCGGATCACTATCATCTTCAGGGTCAGGAATTGAAAGTTGTCTCTCTAAAGGAGCCAATTTCTGCCATGGAAAATAGGGAACAAAGTTTAGCGGCTCACCTTCCGGGTAAGAGGCATTAAACCAGTCATTAAATGAAGTGGGCGTGATCTCTTCAAACTCAATAGAGATCTCTCTTTTGGGAACGAAGAAGAAAAGAGACATAAAGAGACTCTTAAGGGCAAAGAGCGCGCGCTTTGCCATATCAGGTGTGCGACCAAAGGGGGCGGTCGAAAAGGAGCTGCCCCAAAGACCTGTCGTACGCACCATCACAATCTTGAGGTTGGGCCGTCTCTTTAAAAGAGTCTTTAGACCACTAGTCCCCTCAATACGCTCTTTGCCATCTGTCTTTAGGCGCCCGGCCGGGTAGAAGAGGACATTGTCACCGCGATCTACCCCTTCGAGAATCAAGTTATAGGTCTCTTCAAGCTCTTTGAGCTTATAGCAGTTTTTCCCGATAAAAAAATCGGGTGCTGGTATGGCGCCAAGAGAAGAGAAGACCAAAGAGAGCGGCCATTTATCTACGTATCTCTTGGTGACGACAGGGCGCGGCCGAAAGTCTCGCCACGTGGCCAGCTGCACCAAAAGAGGGTCGATCAAAGCGACGTGGTTCGCGCATAGAAGGATACCTTGACGGCTCTTAACTTGATCGATCCCCACCACCTTCAACCGATAGCGACGACGAAGGGTCCAAGCTAAAGCCGGAATAAATATTTTTTCAAACATGAAGCCCATAGCGCCAAGTATTATACACCTTTTGTCGAAAAATTAAAATAGATCCTCAAGGAAATACTGATCAATTAGGGTACAGCGGATTTGTCCATGATTTCGTTTCCAGTTGGTTGATTTTACAAGTTTGTATACTGTTAATATTAGGGGACTTATGAAATTGATCAAATGGAGGCGAAAGGACGAAATCAACCAAAAATTATATTCTCAAAATTCTTATTTCCATTCTTTCTTCCATAGCTCAAACTCGGTGGGTTTAATCTTAAATCGAGCAATATTTCCTATATGCAATCCAAGTAGTTCTGATTCAACTTTTTCTTGAAACTGTTCTTGATCAGCTTTAGGAATATTTTTTTTACACCATTCTTGGATTAGACGCACCGTGGAAAAAGAATTGGAGACACTTTTTACTATTTCACTCACAAGTTTCTTGATCTGCAAACGATAGCGTGTTTCAAATAGATCGGGTTCTCCAATAGTGTGACGTATTGCAGAATATTTTATCGCTGACCTCTTATAAGCCCAGATAAATATGTCGCGAAGAAGAGTAATTTGATTTCTCTCATAAACACCCAAAATTCCCTGTACATAGGTCTCTTTCGGAACCCCGACAAAAGAAAGAGGGCAAAGGTTTGATTTAATGAGAGGAATATTTGTGCAAAGCCTTGAAACCCTTTTATTAACATGTTCAAAAATTTGAAGGTACGGTAAATGCACCATTGAAAAAAAAGCCTGCTCAATAGGATCTTGTATCACCGCAGCCTTTGTTAGAAAGAGTTCAAACATCTCTTCGATCTGTTGTGGAATTTGCAAAGGAGCGTAACAAGTGCCACTAATTCCCACCTTGATGGACCTAACTCGCCCACAAGCTTGTTTATTAGCCAAAAGTCCCTCAGACAACAAAGCGTGTAAGTTACATATCGTGTAACGATCAAAATTAATCTGATCAGCATTTTCTAACAAAAATTCAATTGCCTCTTTGTGGTTGAGAATCATTTGAGCTTCTACCCTTGACTTACCTGCAGCGCTTTCCCCTAATTCCAACAGATTTTTAGTTTCTAACTGTGAATAAGTATTCCCTTCCAAACGGCTCGAATTCCAAGACAGGTCTACCAATAAACGGTTAAAAATTTGCCGGGCAAAAGTTCCTGCAGGTTGATGACCATCCGGTTGATTCCCTATACGTTTCAGTTCCTCTTTTACCTCTTCAGATAAATAACTCGTTTTATTCGGGACATACTGATCTAAAAAATCAATACGATAGGAAACAGGTTTTCTTTTCGGCAGGGGTTTTTTTAGATATTTCAATATCTCAGCACCTTCTTTTGAAATCTGCATTTCAGGAGACCAATTTTCAACTTCTGGGGCTAAGGAATTCATGAAATAACGGGCAGATTTTCTAATCCCTTTTTTGTATATCTTGCCTAGATTAGTAAGTGTATCCAAACGTCTAATCAAAGTGCTTCGAGATTCATCGATTTCAGAATTTCCCATCAAATCCCTCAATGCGACACCCTCCTGACATTTACTTATTAAAGAGAGAATACGAGCGTATTCCTCTTCTGACACTTGTTTGACCATTTCAACCCTCACATTTGACACTATTGTGCCAAATTCACCTTTTAAGTTCCATATAAAACTTTTTAAGTTTCA
>JAJFMK010000278.1 GCA_021772215.1 Chlamydiota bacterium
AGCATCAGCTTTGATAGCCATAGATTTGGGAATGTAAAAAAATGAGCGTCGTTTTGGAAAGTGGACTAAATAGTGAACAGCAAAGAGCCGTCGAGACGACGGAGGGGCCGCTTCTCGTGCTAGCAGGGGCCGGCTCCGGGAAGACGCGCGTTGTGACGCAGCGCATCGTCCATCTTATAGACAAGGGGGTCTCCCCTTCTCAGATTTTGGGGCTCACCTTCACCAATAAGGCGGCTGGTGAGATGCGAGAAAGGGTCGAAAAGGCCTGCGCGGCGAAGGTTTTGATTGCGACGTTCCACAGCTTAGGCGCTCGGATTCTTCGCGAGTCGATCCACTATCTCGGTTATCCCAACAGCTTTACCATCTACGACGCTTCCGACGCTGAGAAGCTGGTGAAGGTCTGCTTAAAAGATTGCAACCTCCCCGACAAAAAGGGTGATGTGAAGGCGGCGGTAGCGGCGATTTCACAGTTTAAAAATAGCCTCGTCTCTCCTGAGGAGGCTAACTTGCCGATCTATAAGCTCTATGAAGAGAGAAAACGCTCTTTTGATGCTGTTGACTTTGACGATCTTCTCTATCTGCCTGTGAAACTCTTTACGGAGCATCCCGAACAGCTCGCCGCCTGCCAAAGAGCGTGGAAGTATCTTCTGATCGATGAGTACCAAGATACAAACGAGGCGCAGTATCGCATGATTCAGATGCTTGTGGAGAAGAGCCACAACCTCTGCGTCGTTGGTGATCCTGATCAGTCGATTTACTCTTGGCGCGGCGCCAACTTGCATAATATTTTAAATTTCGAAAAGGACTACCCCGACGCTGTCGTGGTGCGCCTTGAACAGAACTACCGCAGTACTTCGACTATCTTAGAGGCGGCGAACCATCTGATCCGTCAAAATGAGCAGCGGCTCGACAAAAAGCTCTGGAGCGCCCTTGGTGAGGGGGAGCCAATCCGTCTGATGAGCCATATGGATGAAAGAGGAGAAGCGAGAAATGTCATTATGGAGGTGGATCGCCTCCAAGGGGAAGGGATCTCTTTAGATGATATAGTTGTCTTCTACCGCACCAATGCGCAGTCGCGTCCCTTAGAGGATCAACTGCTCTTTGCGCAGGTTCCCTATCGAATCATTGGCGGCCTCTCGTTCTACCAAAGGCGTGAGATCAAAGATATCTTGGCCTACCTAAAAGTGGTGCAGTCGGGCAGTGATTTTATCTCTTTGCAACGGATCATCAACCTGCCTAAAAGAGGCGTCGGCCAGGCGAGCTTGGAGAAGCTTAGAATCGAAGCGAACAGGATGGCACGGCCTATCTTGGAGACCATTAAAGAACTTCTCGCCGGCCGCGGGGAGATGAAGATCTCCGCTAAGCTAAGAGAGGGACTCCAAAAATTTGTCGACCTTATCGAACAGTTACAAAACTATGCAAAACAGGGGGTTTTAGCTGAACTTGTCACCAAGACGATCCAGCTGAGCGGCTATGTTGGCTATCTTAAAGAGGATATGCTCTCGTTTGATGAGAGGTATGAAAACATCGACCAGCTGATCTCTAAAGCGGCCGAATGGGAGCAGGAGAGGGATAATCCCACACTCGAAGCATTCTTAGAAGAGCTCTCACTTAAATCAACCATGGATGAGGCACCTTTCGACCAAGAACGGCTCAACCTGATGACAATCCATAACGGTAAAGGGCTCGAATTCCCGATCGTCTTTTTGGTGGGGATGGAGGAGATGCTCTTTCCGCATGTTAACTCACAAGGTGACCAAGATAGTATCGAAGAGGAGAGGCGTCTTTGCTACGTTGGCGTCACCCGCGCGCAAAAGAGGCTCTACCTCTCCCACGCCCGCCAACGCACCCTCTGGGGCACAACGCGCCCCATGAGCCCGTCGCGTTTTTTACGAGAGATCCCCGCGCATACCATGACGAGATATTAATTCTACATCTCTTCGGCTGCATCCTCGTTCAAATTCAAAACTTCCCTTAACGCTGTATCAAAGGCAGCATAATTTCTTCCCTCATTACGTCGACCTTCGTCTGCCAATGCATGAAATTCTCGAACACCTTTACGAAAATTTTCTCTTTCAGCGTTTAATCGCTCTAGTTCAATTAAAGCTTGTTGACCATTCTTTTTGGATTGATAGTAGGAAATCAAACTTTGAATCGCTATAGCTGTAGCAGCAAAACGCTTGCTCTTCAGTTTATTTGGATCAAATAAGCCCACTGCGACCGTGAAACCAACAATAGACATGACGGTTGATCTGCTGTATCTTACCGGGTGTTGATACCCATTAATGTAATCTTCACATGTGTCGATAATCCTTCCAGTAGTGTTAGCAATTGCCAACCATAAGAAATAGACGGTTTTGTCATTCCCTATCTTTGTTTCCTCATTCAGTGCATTCGCCGCAACAAGTGAACTCATACCTACGACGGCATTTTGGTAAAAACTTCCTATAAAACTCATTTAAAACTCCATTTAGTATTAGTTATTTTCTTAGACCTCGTCCTTATCAGTCCTTGCTGCTCGAAGTAAGTCAAGGGCCACCTGTCTGGTCACTCTTGGCTTATCTGTAAATAGCTCGACGGTTTGAGTGGCAATGTCGCGTGTTTTTGGTTTTTCTTTTGGGATTTCAGTATTGGCTTTTTGATTTTCTGTCTTTAGGGATTGATAGTAAGAAAGAAAGCCGTTCATCGCTATCCATGTAAACGCAGGAGAAAATCTATTCCTATTATTCGCAGGTTGCGATAACGCTACCGCTGCAAAACCAATAATTGGCTTGGAAACTGAATCTTTGAATTTTAGCGGACGCTGTTTAGGACACAAGGCCTCTTCGAGCTTGTCGAGAGCATTTCCACTTAAGGTAGCAAGTGCAATCCATGAGGTTAATCCTAATAATTCATTATTCGTGGTTGATGCAACAACGTATAAGGACCCAATGCCTATAGCGGTATTTATGGCAAAATTTTTAGTAAAATCATTAATAATCATAAAAAATCCATTTTATTACATTTATTAAAAATTATACATCTATTATATTAATCTTTTATAAAGATTAGTTTAATCTATATTAAGGATTGGAGGCTGGTCCTAAGGGTTGAAAAAAGGTCTAACTTTTATAGGAAGGGTGTGGTAGACTCCCCGTCTATATTTTTTCGAAAAGAGGCCAATTTGGGCCATAATTCGATGTAAATAAAATTTTTGATGACAGGATATGTCGCTTAATCTAAATTGCGGGACATATCGTAAGCGTTCAGGGGATGCATTCCTTCAGAGGGAGCGTTTGGTGCTTCAAATTGAGGGAATCGTGAGGAGTCAATAGCTAGAATGCTATTGATGACGAGCGACTCACGCAAGGTGAGGTGCCAAACGCTTCATATGGAGGGATTAAATTCCCTGAATGCTTACAAAAAAGGAGGCAAAAGGCCATGGCACGTTTGAAAAAAGCTGAGATTGCACAGTATAAGGAGCGCCTAGAGGAGCTGCGCGCGAGTATTACCCACTCACTAAATGGGATTGCAAAAGAGGTTCATACGCCCGACGAGGCGACCGGATACTCTCAGCATCAGGCCGATCAAGGAACCGACGACTTTGACCGAACCATCAGCTTAGAGGTGACGAACAAGGAATATGGTCTTTTAAAACAGATCAACCGCGCATTAGTGAAAATTGAAGAGGACACCTATGGTGTTTGCGACATTACGGGCGAGGATATTCCGGTTAAGCGTCTCGATGCGGTCCCTTATGCGACGATGACCGTTCAGGCGCAAGAGAAGCTAGAGAAGGGGCTCATTTGAAGCGTTTCGCCCCCCTTGTTTTAGCTCTAGCGGTTTTGGGACTTGACTATCTTTCCAAGGTGCTCGTGGCGACCTATCTCAGCCCTATAGGTTTAAGTTTCTTCGGTTTTCCCTTCGGCGGGATT
>JAJFMK010000279.1 GCA_021772215.1 Chlamydiota bacterium
AGGCGCCTTTCCCGCCCTCGATCGAAGCAAATATGAGGTCGACCTCTTCGCCATCTTAAAAAATGGCGACTGGATCGATGGTGAGGTAGCAAAAAGGTACCTTCAGGGAGAGACCGTTGAAAAGGGGGAGCGATTCCCCGTAAAGCTACTCGACTGCGACCTCGCCTTTCCCCTCCTTCACGGCCCCTATGGCGAAGATGGCACACTCCAAGGTTTCTTAGAGATTTTGAAGATCCCCTATGTCGGTTGCTCACACACCACATGCGCCGCCGCAATGGATAAGGTGATCGCCAAGCAGATCTTTATTGCCAACGGCTTCAAAACGGCTCCCTTTCTCTTCTTTAGATACGGACGCTGGAGCATCGAAGCGATCGAAAAGAGACTCAACTACCCTCTCTTCGTAAAGCCAGCGAATTTAGGCTCCAGCATTGGCATCAGCCGCGTTCAGAGGCGAGAAGAGCTAGAAAATGCCATCTCCTTGGCGTTTAAGTATGATGCAAAAATTCTCATCGAAGAAGAGATCAAGGGTCATGAGGTAGAATTTCCTGTCATGGGAAATGAGATACTCGATGTGCTCCACCCGGGGGAGATTCTAAAAGGTGATCAATTCTACACCTTCGAGGGAAAATACTCCAAAGAGCATGAGATCCCTGTGGCAGTGCAGGCCGACCTGCCAAAAGAGTGGGTTGAAAAGGCAAAAGAGCAGATCCGCCTAGCCTATGAAGCGTTCGACTGCCGCGTCTTCGCTAGATTTGACTGCTTTATCGATAAAGATGGGGAGCTTTGGTTTAGTGAGCTCAACCCAATCCCCGGAATGACCCCTACCAGCCTATTTCCCAAGTCTGCAGAGGCTATCGGGCTACCCTTTGGCCCCCTTTTAGATCACCTCATCAACTTAAGTAGAGAATATGTCCGCACACATTCCATTTAGACAGGCGCTTCTTTGGATTATCGGTTCAACTCTTCTCATTAGCGGGACTGCGGCCCTGATCCTCTTCTCCAGCAGATCAAAATCGATCGATGAGAGCGGGCAGCTCACCACCATCGTCTCAACGAGCGGATCAAAAGACCGCCTCAAAAGCGCTATCTTGGAAGAGATCCTCGAGCTCTCTTTTGATCAACCAATTACCTTAAGTGAACTCGACATCGACGCGGCGACTGAAAAGCTGCTCTCTCACCCGATCATCGAAAGCGCAAAAATCTCCAAAATACCCCCCGATACACTCTTTGTCGACTATGACTTAAAGGAGCCGGTCGCTGAGGTGATCAACTGGAAAAACTGTGCGATGGATAGCATAGGCAATCTCTTTCCTCTTATCCCCTTCTATAGCCCCAAAAGACTGCCCAAAGTCTATTTTGAAGAGGTTTCAAAGCAGCTTCAGCTCTTTGAGACCATCTCCAAAAGCCTTTCAGACATGAGCATCGAGCCGGTTTTAATCGATCTCTCAAAAGTCAACTCTGAGAGCTTAGGGAGGCGCGAGATCGATCTTCTTGTCGACTCAAACCGCACTCTCAGACTTCATCACAAAGATTGGCAAAGCTCTCTTAAAAATTACCAAAGACTTCGTGAAAATGGGCTCCTTCCTGGTCAAAATGAACCTGTTACGGTAGACTTAAGATCTGAAAGCTTTGCCCTAATTAAGGAGAATTCATGAGTGAGCTGATCGAAATTCACTGGACAAGCGGCAGTATTGATGAGGCGCGCCGCGTCTGCCAATACCTCGTTCAAGAAAGACTCGTCGCCTGCGCTCAGATCATCCCCTGGATCGAGTCGATCTACCTCTGGGACGGTAAACTCGACACTTCGCAAGAGAGCAAAGTCTTTCTAAAGAGCTCTAAAGAGCTCTTTGATCGCGTACGTCAAGTGATCGAAGAGAACTGCGCCTACGACGTCCCAGAAATCACCGCCACTGCCATCTCTCTTTGCAACCCCTCCTATCAGGAGTGGCTTGAGACAACGGTCAGCTCAACTAAAATTTAATTGCATCAGGCTCTTTTCCTTCGGCAAGATCACGGATCGCCTGAAAAGCCAAACGGAAACCATCATTTTCGGCATTGAAGAGTAAATCATCCTTCTTCTCACCTGCAAAAGACGCCTTCAAACGCACAGGAACCAGTTTAAGGAAAGCAGCAGCAGCTTCCGTTTTCGATTTAGCTTCAGGGCTTCCCTGGTCTGCTGCATCATTTTGCATAACTACGTAAGCCGCATCAAGTAGAGCATTGAAGGAGATAAGCTGTCTAAATATGGGATCTTGCTCTAGGGAAGAGAATTCAGGAACAGTATCTAGAGGCAACAGTTGATTGCCATTTAGGACTCTGATCTGTTCAAAATTGATGGTAAAGTCAGGTGAAATATTCGGAAACCTAGCTACGATTCCTGTTGTTTTCTCAAGTACACGTTGACAATAACTTTCGAACTTACTCCATGTCTCATTCGACTCATCTGAGGCATTAGCTCTGGATTTAGCTATGGCATCGAGGTTTTTCTGTAGGGCATCATATGTGTACAAATTCAAAGAAGCAAGCTGGGCCACTAGATACTCTTGAAAACCAAAAAAGTCCAAGACTAAGCCAACAACAAAAAAAGCTATAGTCTTGAGGTGGTTCTTTGGGATAAAGGTCGCCGGACTTAAGTAGGAAAATGTCAGCAGTGTGATTGATAGAGTAGCCAAGTCAATAGCGAGTTTTGCTGCCCTATCAAGTTCTCCTCGCACACTGTTATGAAAAATTTGCAAAGCAATATTTGAAATGGCCCCCACACAGGCGCCCTGCAGGGCTGTCCAGTTGTATCGAGTGGCTGTCGTGATTTGCCAGACTAAAACTCCAGACTGAACAAAAGAGTGATTTAGATTATCTGTATTGATCTCTCCAATAGGCGTTGTCCAGGTTGGATTTGCTGCTGCAGCTGTCATATGTACTCCTTAATTTATATGCGACTATTGTACTTAAATAGCTCTTTTTGGGGCCACTGAACAATTCGTGCAGCCATTTGACCAATTTCATAAACCCTATACTGTCAATAGGATGCGAACTTGCAAAATCGGCTACACCTTGAGTTATTCAGAGGCTCCTTTAGAGATCAACAGACGCTTCTTCTTCCAAACGGATCCCTCTTTGTCTAACAAATTCTTTAATTGCTTCTATATTTTTCCCTTGATTTACCAGATTGATCACACGGTAAGCCAGCGCGTATCCTAAAACTTCCGCTTTCATCCTCTCTCTCCTCACCCGATTTCCTCTTAAAGGCATACTTAAGATTGAGGCGTAAGGGTCAACATTTAGATCGAGAAATTGGACACCTCTACCATCATCAAAATCAGTCACCACCAAAGCAAAGGCCACCCTTTTGAGCTCTCTATTTCTCAAATTTTCATAAAGATCAGATATTAAAATCTGACTTCGCTGCGCATTGTCCTGATACAAATCATCAATATATATATCATTAAATAAGCCATCCGCCATTTTACTTAACTTGGATAACACAGAAACTTTGTTATCGTCTTTCATGATCTCTGCAAGAGCTTCTTTTATACTTTGTTTAAAGGCTTCAACTCTCTTTGCATCTATACGAGAATACTGCAAGTACATCAACGCAATAGAACCCACAGAGCAAGCCATCCAAAAGAGGTTGTTTTTAGGGGAAAACTTCGCAATGCTCAACATTGACATAGTGACAACAGTAATCACGTAACTGCCTAGGTTGATCAAGGTTCGAGATAGAGGGTCAAGACTACCTCTATATTGACTATGTAGCGTCTGAAGAGCTACGTTTGAAACCGCCCCTACGGTCGCACCCATGAGACCTGTCCCCAGTCGGCTGCCGCTGGTCATCCAGGCCATCTCAACCGCACGAAGAGCGGTCGATTCACCCAAAGACCTACTATCAATATCCCCAAAGCGTGTTGGGTAAACTCCTGGCGTTAGTGCAAACATATAAAATCCTCCATGTTGAAAAAAGTGAGTCTAGCAAATGGTTCCCTTGGGGACAAGAAATTGATGTCATTAGAGGAACTTGCACAATTGCTTTGCCTGGACAAAATGGGAATTTTAAAGCATATTTCGAGTGACAGCGAAGCTGCCACGGTCAATTCGACGAGGTCGACCCTTGAGGGTCAATTGAGGAGAAGAGACGAAAATAGGCTGTAAAAGGGCATTTTTAACGGGCGAATGAGTTTTGCAAGTCCCTCATTAGATGGTGCTTAAATTTCTTGATTTAACATCTACTGTTGATGGTTTTCAATATGGTTTCGCACTGCGCCAATATTGTCGAGATCACAGCTGCACCCTTCAACCAACTTTGGGTTGCGAGAAGCCTCAACACTCTGAAATTCTGCAATGGATGAAGGCAGTGTGTATAGATCACAATTATGAACATCTAGCGTTTGTAGTCTGAAATTTGATAGAGCGCTGGGAGCTCTCATTTCAGTCAGCGTCTTGTTGCCATAGATAAATTTGGCCAAAGTTCTCCAAAATGACTCTCGTCAAACCTGCCTCGGTGAGATCAAAACGTCGAAATGGAGCAAGCTTTCGATTTCCCAAGTTTGCAATCGCCTCTCCAAGGGGATTTCGGTCTAAAATGACAGTGGTTTTGTAAGCGACCTCTTCTGGAGAGGTGAAGAGACACTCAGGAAGAGAGGTGAACTCATTGCCACAAAGGATGACTGTTCTCTCTCTTCCTTTCACACCTTCACTGACTCTATAGAATTGAAGTCAATTCACCAAGAAAGCGGCTGTACCCTAATTGTTCAGAGGCTCCTTAATGCTACGGTCCCTTCATCAGCTTCAAGAAGATTGATGCCCAACTCCTTTAAACATTGGATAATTGTTTCTTCACTATCTCCCTTAGCCACGCAGCGCATCAGGACAAAGGCAAGAATGCGTCCCCGATTTTCCATCTGGTTCCTTATATCAATAATGGGACTCTTTACCCTTTCAAAATATGTCGAAGCAGAATGCTTATCGCTCGTTTCATCATCAAATGAAATCTCATTGAGGGTAGATATAAAATAAAATTTTTTAAATGCTACGGGAGTTCGCTCAAGTAGCTCTGAAGGTATTAAACGGGTTACTTGAGACCGCAACTGCCTATATAGGTTCAGCTTGTCCTGATCATCTTTTATTGTCTGATAATCCTTGTTAAAGTGGTCACGAAAAGCTTCTGCTCCCTCTTCCCGGATTTTTGTTTCCACCTGTACATATCTAAAGTATAGAGCTGCGATGGCGACTAGGGAACAGGCCATACAATAGAGGTTATTCCTGAGATTGAACTTCGCAGCAGAGACCATGGACATTGCGATAACAGTAATGCCATAGCTTGCCAAGTTAATAAAAACTTTTCCTTTAGGATCAAGGTAACCTCTATAACGCTGATGAAGGGTCTGAAATCCTAAATTTGAGATAACTCCAAGCGTCCCACCCATGAGAGCGGCCCCTGTACGGCTGCCACTAGTCATCCAGCCCATCTCTACTGCCCTCAAAGCAGTGCTCTCTAACACGAATCCTAGATCAAATTTTTCTAACATAAACACTCCTCATGTAGAGCATTGAGCATATATGCAATAGAGCAGATTCTCAAGCGGATTTCTAGGCGCAGCAAAGGGAAATGAGAAATGAGGGGTTTCAATTAAAATTTCTATTTTTTACAATGATCGGGAACCATTTCTAAATATGGGGGAAAAGAGATATGATCTCTCTAAATAAAGTAGTTATCGCCGGTCGCCTGACCAAAAAACCGAGATTAAGAAAGACCCCTGGAGGAGCCTCTGTTACTGACCTTTTGATGGCGCTTAACCGCGACTTTATCAATGTCAACGGAGAGAAGCAGCAGGAAGTCTGCTTCGTCGACGTAGTGGTCTGGGGAAAACAGGCAGAAAACTGTTGTCTTCAGCTCGACTGTTCCTCTACAGTGCTAGTAGAGGGGCGCCTACAGCTCGACGTCTGGCATGGCAAAGAGGGCGACAAGAGGAGCAAGCTGCGCATTGCGGCTGAAAGAGTTCAGTTTGTCGACCGCAGAAGCCCAAGCGAAAGGCAGCCAGATGAAGAAGAGGAGCTCGTCGACTGTGTAACATAAGAGGAGAAGTAGCCTATGACAGATATGATCGACCTTCAGCAAGAGACAAGAGGAGGGATCGTTATCATCAGGTTGCAGGGCCGTCTCGACGCCATCACTTCACCACCCGCTTTCGATGCGCTGACAAAATCGATCGAAGAGGGAAACCGGCAGCTCCTGTTAAATTTCTCCGGAGTTGACTACCTCTCATCGGCAGGGATGCGCATCCTCATGGCACTCCATAAACGCCTCAAAACTGCCCAGGGCAAACTCATTATCTCAGCCGTTAACCCACCTGTCATGGATATTCTCAAAATGTCGGGATTCAATCAGCTTCTCCAGATTGCCACGACCGATGAGGAGGCGATTGCCCAATTTTAGATGACTTCCAGTAAGGATACCGCCATAGAGCTTGTTGCCGCGAAGGCGGCCTTTTTGGAGCTTTGTCAAGAGGCGCAGAAGAAGATTCCCTCTGACATTCAGAAAAAGCGAAAAAAAGTAATTGTCATTGCCGGACCCACCGCCGTGGGTAAAAGTGAGATGGCCCTTCAGCTCGCCGACATGATCGGCGGCGAGATTATCTCTGCCGACTCGATGCAGGTCTACCGCGGCATGAACATCGGCACAGCGAAGCCAACTTTGGAAGAGCAGCTGCAGGTGCCGCACCATCTCATCGACCTCTGCGACTTAGACGAGCGCTTCGACGTGGTGAGCTTCTACGCCCACGCGAAAAATGCCTGCCGCGTCATCCATGAACGCGAGAAGATCCCGATCGTCGTTGGCGGCTCCGGCTTCTACATCCACGCCATGCTCTACGGCCCGCCAAGCGGCCCACCTCCCAACGCAAAGTTACGTGCCCGTCTAGAAGAGGAGGCTGCGACGCTCGGAGCTGAGACACTCTATAAGCGTCTCGAAGAACTAGACATTGACTACGCCAAGACCATCACCATCCATGACCGCCACAAAATTGTCCGTGCCCTTGAGATCATCGAACTCTCAGGGGAGAAGGTGAGCAAAAACTCCTGGCGTCTTAAGCAGCGCCCCCAAGCGTTTGACTTTCGCTGCTGGTTCTTCAACCGCCCGAGAGAGAGCCTCTACCACCGCGTCAACCGCCGCTGCGAGCAGATGGTCAAACAGGGCCTCCTCAAAGAGATCGAAACCCTTCAAAGAGCAGGGCTCGATGAAAATCCCCACCTCGCCAGCGCAATAGGCTACAGACAGGGCTTAGAATTCCTCAAAACCGACCAATTGGAAACCGACTATCACCATTTCTTGGAGACCTTTAAACAGGCCACACGCCAGCTGGCCAAGCGGCAGCTCACCTGGTTTCGCAAAGAGCCCCTCTTCCACTGGCTCGACCTCGACCTCCACGACCCGGAAACGATCCTAGACATCATCCTACGCGACTACAAATGCTGGCAGTGGGAACTCTAAAAAATATAAACACAGAGGCACAGAGACACGGAGAGAAAAGTCTAACCCTTGAACTTTTCCAAAAACATCCCTAAGATAAATTAATACTTTCTCTGTGACTCTGTGTTTCAATCTAAATTCAAAGATCAGCGTGCAAAATGCCATAGCTAGCAACGATTATTATGAAAGCCATTATACAACGTGTCAGTGAAGCCTCCGTTAAGGTCGACAACAAAATCGCCGGCGCGATCTCAAAAGGCTGCTTAGTGTTTGTCGCCGCCGGACATGATGATACAGAAAAGCAAGCTAAATGGCTGGCTGATAAGATTGTTTCCCTTCGCATTTTTGCCGATGAAAATGAGAAGACAAACCTCTCACTCGAAGATGTCGGCGGCGAAATCTTGATCGTCTCGCAATTTTCCCTTCTCGCCGACTGCAAAAAGGGACGCCGCCCCTCCTTCATCAACGCCGGCTCTTTCGAGATGGCAGAAAAGCTCTACAACAGCTTCGTTAACTTCGTCAAAGCGCATCAGGTCACTGTCTCAACCGGAATTTTCGGCGCCAAGATGGAGGTCTCCCTCGTCAACGACGGCCCCCTCACATTTATCCTAGACTAATTTTCCCAAATTCATTAGGTTGATCCTCCCAAAAACCTAACACAAAAGGAGCTACCTATGACAACATTTGCACAAACAACTCTTACATTCGCATTCAGCCTAACTATTGCTAAGCAGTATCCTGAAGTTTTCAACCAAAGTTATGATGACGCTGTGGCCAAAACTAAGGAGTTAAGCCGTGAAACTATTCAAACAGAAGCAAAGAATATCGCTCACGAAATGAAAACCAACAGAGGAGTGCAGCTGACAGCTCTTGGCCTCACTACAATCCTCTCTGGCATCAATTACGCATTAGGTCGCGCAGAAAAGAGAATGAACATCCCGCAAGGAAGCATCTCCACAACTGTCGCTGTGTGCGCTTTGACCTGGCCTCACATTAAAGGTGCTCTAGCAGAAGCTAAGACGATTTAAGGATCTGCAGACGATCCTCTTCCATCCCCTTAGCTTGGACTTCGGGGATGAAGACATTCTCCCCCTCTTCATAAATGTGCAATTCATCGTAGAGAGGGTTTCTTGAAACCGGCGTAAAGCCCGCCTCGCGAATCATATCGAGCATCTTTTGGTGATCAACCTTATGAATAAAGCCGGTAGCGCGATGCACATTCTCTTCAAAGATAATCCCGCCAAAGTCATCCGCGCCACTTTTAAGCGCCTCGATACCGACATCTTTGCCCTCGCTAAACCAAGAAGCTTGAATATGGTCGAAATTGTCGAGATAGATGCGAGAGAAGGCGACAATTTTTAAGTAAGCCTCATCCCCAGCCCAATGTTTTACTTTGCGGCGAAGAGCTGTGCGGTCACGTTTATAGCTCCAGGGAATAAATGCGGTGAAGCCACCCGTCTCATCTTGCAGCTGCCTTAACACTTCAAGATGCTCAATAATATCCTCCGGCTCCTCGACATGGCCATACATCATCGTCGCTGTGGAGCGAAGCCCCACCTCATGCGCTGCTTTATGGACAGCAATCCAGGCGTCTGGCTCCATCTTTTTTGGCGATATCTCTAAACGAACCCGCTCAGATAAAATTTCGGCGCCGCCGCCGGGCAGCGTCTTTAATCCGGCTGCCTTTAACCTTTCAAATACTTCCTTTAATGAAAGATTCGA